>JAICKM010000060.1 GCA_025927935.1 Chloroflexia bacterium
CCCATCCAGGGATAGTCGTTCTTGCCCTTCTCGAAGGCGCGGCGCAGGTAGTCGGCCTGCATCTGGTCGCTGATAACCTGGCCGTATTCGTAGCCGGGCGCCGTGTTGTAGGTGGTCCAGCCGAACTCGGTCAGCCACATCTGCTTGTTGCCCTCGCCGGCCTGCTCCATGACGCCGCGAATGTCCTCGATGCGCCGGAAGTAGAAGCTGTTGTCGGTGCGCCAGCAGGTACCTTCCAGGTTGCGATAGAGGTCGGGGCAGTGGCCCGTGCCGGGATTGTCCGGCCACTTCTGGTCAGGCGAGTTGTTGTTGGAGCCGGGGTGCGCGCCGAGCACGTCATAGTAGTTCTTGGCGATGCCGCCTTGATAGGCATAGAACTGGCGCAGGTATTCCACATCGTTGACGGCGATGTGCGGGTCGTTCAGGCCCACGGGGGTCAGCCCGCCGGTCATGACGACGGCGTTCGGGTCGGCGTACTTGACGGCGCTGTAGCCCACCTGCAACAGGTCCACATACTGGCCGAGGTTGACCGTGCCGCCGCTCTCGGCGGCGTAGTTCTGCTCGTTCCAGATCTCGTAGGCGGCGACCTTGCCTTTATAACGGCTCGCCATCTGCGACATGAAGCCGGCGAAGGTGAACTTGTCGCTGGGCATACCGCCGTTCTGGCCGGCCCAGGCGGGCGAGCGCACCACACTCAGGATTAGCTTGACGCCGTTGGCGTTGGCCGCGTTGACCACCGGGTCGAGGCGGTCCCACTTGATGCGGGCGGGGGTCTGCTGATAGTCGGCCCAGACGATCTGCTGGCGCACCCAGGTGAAGCCGGCGTTCTTGGCCGCCTGGAGCACGCGGTTGCCGTCCACGTCGAACAGCCAGACATTAAAGCCATAGCCGGGATGCGGGCCGCTCAGCGGGAAGTTGCCCACGCGACCAGGGCCGCCGTAGCGCCAGTCGCGATAGTGGAGGCCGATGTTGCCCATCTCCACCTGGAAGTCGGGCGTGTTCGACGGCACATAGGTCAGCACGCGGCGCTCAAAGGGCTGGATGAGCACATCGGTGGGCTTGCCGGCGATCTTGACGTTGGCCCAGTAGGCTTCGCTGATCGGACGGCCACTTGCGTAGAACCAGGGGTTGATCAGCCGTTCGTTGCGAATGCTGCCGTTGTCATTCACCACGCCGTTCTGATTCAAGAAGTCCCAGAACGCCTGCGGGATGTTGTGCTTCGAGACATCGTCGTAGAAGACGTTGGTGATCTTGGGATAGACCGTCTTGCCCGGATCGTTGGTGACGCTGCCGTCGCGGTGGATGACTTGCGCGGCGGGTTGCCCAATGTGCGGGTCGCTGGGCCGGGCGCCGTTGGCGTTCGAGACGTTGGCGAAGCTGGCGTAGGTCGGCGCGTTGGGGTCGTTGCTGTCGCCGGCAATCGGGATCTGGGCCGGTTGGCGCTGCTCGAAGGTGCTGTTGCCGAGCTGCATTTTGCCGGAGATCAGCTCCACGGTGAGCAGGCCGTTGGTCACGTAGAAAGTATCGTTGGGGTTGCCCGCCGGATTATTGATCTCCATGCGGCTCTTGTCGAAATATTGCACGAGGTGCTGGCCCGAACCGTCGGGCGCGTCCACATAGGTCTCGCTCATCATCGTGCCCGGCGCGGGACCCCAGAACCAGGTGCGGGTGGTCTGGTGGGCGGCGACGGGTAGGTCGGTGCGATTCCAGACGCGCTGGAAGGCGGCGTCGGCGAAAGTTGGCGCTACCGCTGGGGCCGTGGCCGGGGCCGCGCTCGGCACGGTCGCCGGTGCGCCGGCCGGGTGCGCTGCCGCGCCCAGGCTGGGCAGGCTGGCCGCGAGGGCCAGCGACGCCATGAGCCAGGGGGAAAGACGTTTGTTCATTGAGCCTCCTTTTGAATCTGAACGGTGAGCTAGCTGCAATCGGCTTTGGGTTTCGACGGCGATGCCTGTGGTACGGCAGGCGTTGGAGTCTACCCGGCAAACACGTTGAATTATAGCCAGCGCCCGGCGCCTTGTCTATGAATCGGGCCTCAGCATCCTCAACGTACAGCCTCGCCGCCGGTTGCATCCCCTCCATTACTGCGGACCGTCCTCCGTCTTTCGCCCGATTTGACTTAATTGTTATCTAATTTTTCGTAACCTTTTTGCGTCCGGCAGCGTCTATAGATCAAAGCGCACCGGCCCTGTACTTGATGCGGCGCCCCACCGCCCTGGCTGTTCGTGATTCCGGTGCCTCAGGAGGATCAATGGCAACACAACCCACCATTCTTATCGCGGATGACGACCCGCGCCTGCGGAAAGTGGTGGGGCGCGCCCTGGAACTGGAAGGGTATCACGCCATTACCGCCGCCGACGGCCGCCAGGCCCTCGATCTGGCGCTCCGCGAGTCGATTGATCTGCTGATCCTCGATATTACCATGCCGGGTCCCGATGGCTTCAGCGTCGCGCAGCAAGTGCGCGCTGTCTCCCCGGTGCCGATTCTGCTCATCACCGCGCTCACCGCCGATGCCGGGCTGACCCGGCGGCTCGCGGGCGGCGCCGACGACTACCTGCTCAAGCCGTTCGGCATTGCCGAACTGGCCGCCCACGTTGCCGCACTACTGCCCAACCACCCCGATCCCGATGTGCGGACCGCTTCGGCGGCCTGAATCCGGCGTCGCGCCTGGCTTCAGGCGCCTGCCCATAGGAACACTTCGCACGGCAGGGCCTCCCTGCCGTTTCTTTTTGCCGCGGTTTTACCGCCGGGCCGGCATTCCCGTTGGGGGCGCCAGTAACGTTTGCTCCGGTTGATTCAATTTAAGGACCAAAGGGCAGCCGCGACAGGGACCCACCCGCCTTGGGCGGGGCCGCGCTTTGTGGTATGCTTAGCCATCGAGACCACGCGATGCCCGCGGCCGGCGCCGGGTGGCGCTCCAACGGCGGATTTTGTGCCAAGCCGGCCTGATGCGGCGGCCTCAGTGCCTGAAGATGTCGAATTTTTAATGTATTGTTGACGTTCTCAACACCTGCATCTTCACCTTTTGCGGCTATAATACAGCGAAGCGCGAAGGCGCGCCTCCTCACTCTAGGGCAATGTCGCCCAGACGATCCTCAACCGCTCTACTAAACCTTGTCTATCGGAGTGACGCCTTATGAAAGCCCCCAATACGCAGACGAACCTCGCCGACATGATCAAACGCACGCTGACCCATATGACTCACCAGGAGATCGCCATCACCCTGATCATGCTGACGCTGCTGATTGCCATGGTGGTCGTGCTCGGCCCGGCCACGCTGGGCGCCGTCACCGGCGCGAGCGGCGCCATCGTCGTCTCCCGCGTGCTGCTCCCGCCCCGGTAGCCGGCCCCGTCCCCCGCGGGGCACCATCCGTCCCGCGGATCGCCGCCGGTGAAGACGATATACTCCAGCGGAACCAACTGATAAATAGACCTATCGGATGCTACCCCGGAGGATCTATGACTGTTACCCTGTCAGATCGTGCCTGGCGACTGCTCATCACTTTTTGCCATACTCACCGTCGTACCTCAAGACCACCTTCACAGGTGTGAGTGCCCCTCTGCCGGGTTCGCCACAGGCTGCTCGCGGGTGCGGTCCGCTCACGATCTTGTTGGGTATCGGTCTCGGTTGGGGAGTAGTACAGTGCTTGGGTCCTGGTTTGTCGCTGGGCGCTGTCGGCATCGGAGTAGTGCTCGTCGCTTGCGGGTTGTTATGGTTCGGCACTCCTCTGGTCTATGCTACACCTGAGCGGGATAGAGCCGAGTTGTTCAGCGGACTCCTAGTCGACTCTTGGGCGTGGTTCGTCTGGCTTCGTAGCCCCTTCAGCCGCAGCTTCCTATTTTGTGAATACAATCCCGATTACTGGGAGCCAGAGACCGGCTTGTGTCTGGTGCGGAAAGAACACCGGGCCGGCCAGACAGCTTGGTATGCGTCCCGCCGAACCGCCCACGCGCGACGGTGGATAAGCCTGGGTCCCAGTGCGAACGTGACTCTGGCCGCCCTCTGGGCTGCGGCGGACTTGCTGATAAAAGTGGAGTTGCGAGAGGAGCACGCGCTGACTCGGCAGGATTGAGTGCCTTCTCATGAGGATTGATTGACCCACTATAATCTGCACCGGCCTATCCTCTAGACCAGATACTGCTATGCTGGCAACCTCACTAGCGGCGTTTGGCGGTGCTTTCATCCTGATAACCCGCTATAAGGATTGATAGATTCGTTTCATCCTTACCCCTGCGGAGTTCCCCGCTTCTCCAGCCCTGGTCTCTTCACCCGGCGGCTTGACTCGGCTCACCGCGGAATTCAGCGATCACTTCGATTGACCCCACAATATTGCGGTTAAATTCGGCGAGATCTTCAGCGGGAATCCAGTATTCCTGGTGGATGGCGCTCCCGACTTTTTGGATTTCATACTGCGCTAGATACTCGGCGCGGACGGCAAAGCGAGTCACGTATCCGACTTTGGGCGTGTTGTATTTGGCATTCCAGTCGCGGGCAATCTTCGTGGCATACTCCTCGTTGAGGACGGGATAGAAGATAGGCTGTTCCGGGAGCCGCGGCGGAAACGCTGTGTATCCACTGCCCCGGATCAGGTTTAATTCCTTTTGCCCAACTGGCCGATACAGGGTAATTATGTCGCTCACAGGTTATGTGACTCCTTCCCGACGTCAAGCGGCGCAGGTTTAGCGGTCGAAAAAGGGGACCACGTAGCCGTCGCGGCGCCACGCCTGGTAGAGGGTGCAGGCTGCGGGGACGCGCACGGTGTGGCCGTATGAGAGGGGCGGCAGCGCATCGGGGGCGAAGTAACCCGCGGCCAGGGCTTCGGAACTGGGGCCGGGCGTGCCGCTCACGACGCGGCAGAGGAAGACGTGCATGTAGAGGTGGAATGAGGTACGGGAGGGGTGGCGCTGCGAGTCCCAGATGCCGAACAGAGCCACTGCTTCGCCCACCAGCCCCACCTCTTCGTGGAGTTCGCGGACGGCGCTCTCGGCCGCCGTTTCCCCCACCTCGCAGGCGCCGCCGGGCATGGCCCACAGGCCGTTGTCGGCGCGCTGCATCAGCAGAATCCGCCCCTCATCGTCGAACACGGCGGCGTCGGCCACCGACAGCGGGGTGATCACCTCGATCCGGCGGTCGAAGGTGGCGGCGACCTCGGCGGGGGGCAAGTGCAGCCCGGCGGCCAGCATTTCGGCGGCGATGCCGATGAGCCGCCGGGCGCGATCGCGGTCATAGGCGTTGGTGGAGTAGTGCAGCAGCGCATTCGCCTGGGCGCGGATGTCGCCCGCCCAGCGGATAATGTCCGGTTCGGCGCTATCGGCCACTACGGCGTGGCGGGTTCGCCGGCCGGGCGCGGCGGGTAGGGCGTGGACACATCCGGGGCCACCATGAACCAGTTGGGCCATGCCTCGAAGCGGCTGAAGAACTGGTCCTCCTTCACCACCTGGCCGCCCTTGATGATCTGGCGGGTGAGCGTGGTGTCCAGCCCCTTGTGCGCGTATTCCACCTGCTTCTTGGTGCCGGACGGCAGCGTCGGATCAAGCTGGTAGATGTCGGGCGGCGGGTCTTTCGGGTTCTCGATCTGCGGGCCGACCAGCTTAACATCGTCGGCGATCTTCGTGCCGTAGATATTGACGTTTAGCTCATCGCTGCTTAGCTGGCTCTCGACCAGGAGATAGCCGGGCGTGTTGTTGACGAATTTCAGATCCACGCCCGGATCGAAGACCGCCGCGTCGAAGCCGACCGGTTCGCCCTTGCTCTCATACCAACTGACCCGGTACGCGTGCTGGTGGCGCTCGGTGATTTCCAGCGCGCTCCAGAAGGCGGCGCGGAACACCGTCGTGGACACCTGGCACACACCACCGCCCACACCCTTCTGCGTCCGCTCGGCGGCGATGACATAGCCCTCGACGTAGCCACGGTCCAGGGTGATCGGCGCGACGGCGTCCAGGAACGAGAAGGTGTCGCCGGGGGGTACCACCACGCCGTTGAGATAATCAGCCGCCACTTTGATGTTGGTGGCCCGCTCCTGGGTGGATCCGGCGAACGATGTGTTGCCCGTGCCCATCAGTTCCTTGATGCCCAGGCTCGCCAGGTCTTTGCTCGAGACTTTCGGCTTGCTGATATCGACCGGCAACTCGACGTTGCGTTTGTCGGAGGTTTGCAGGGCTGCCTTCACGGCGGCGACGGCTTTGTCCTGGTTGACTTTGACGCCGTCCTGGCTTTCCTTCAGCGCTTTGAGGTTGCCGCCGTTCCAGGCCACGCGGGCGTTTTGCGGCGCCATATCGATCTCGTCGGCCCAGTCGGCGATCATCGCCTTAAGGTTGTCGTCTTGGAACTGGATGTCGTAATGCTTCGCGGCGCCCGGATCGGCATTGCGCCCCAGCAGGAGCAACTTCTGCGAAATGTCGCGCGGGGCGACCGAGAACTGCTTGGCGCCATAATGGGCCACCAGCGGGCCGCTCAGCATGGTCTGGAGCGCGCGGGCCGTCTGGTCGATCTCACTTTGCGCCACCGCGGGTTTGGTCACGGTCACGGGCAGATCGATGCGGTTCGTGGTCATGCGCGCCAGGCTTTCGCGGATGGCGACCAGCGCGTTATAGACTTCGAGTTTGTGCCCCTCGCGCGCCTCGGTGGTTTTCACCTGCTCGCCCTGCAACCAGACATCGCCTTCTTGCAGATCCTGGTCAATTTTGGGCGCGACCTCGTTTTCGAGATAGGTCTGTAAGGCCGCCTCGTCCAGGCTGACCGACAGGGGCACAACCCGGCCCTCGTTCGCCACGTCCCAGCGCTCGCGCCAGGTGTTAAGCAGGCCGTCGCCCCGGCCCACGTTATAGGCGTTGTCGAGCGTGCGGTCGAGATTCACCTGCATACCCAGTTGTTTGGGCTGCGGCGTCCACTGCTGGTCGTTCCAGACCAGCACAATCGGCTGGTCGGTGAAGGTGGCGACTTTGTTTTCGAGCATGACCCGCGCTTCGTCGGGGGTCTTGCCGCCAATATCGACGCCGAGCACGCGCACACCGGGGAACAGGTGCCCGGCGTACTGCTGATCGTACCACCCGGCCAGCGCGAAGACGCCAATGGCGGCCAAGGCAATCAGCCCGGCCAGCACGCCCAGCAGCATCCCGCCGCGCCCCCGCGACCGGGCGGGGGCGGCGGGCGCGACATGCGCGCGGGCCGGATCGTAGACCGGCGGCGCGGGCGCGGCAGGCACCGGCGGGTTGGTTCGCGGGGCGGCCGGGCGGGGCACGGGCGCTTGATACGCGTTCACCGGCGCGGCGGCCTGCTGTTGATCGGCTGGCGCGGGCTGGTAGTTATGCGCGGGCGGCGCGGCCTGGTAGGCGCGGGCGGGCGGCGGTGCCTCTTTAGAGGCAGGCCGCGGCGCGGGCGTCGCTGGGGGGGCGGTCTGCCCCAGCACCGGCATCGGCGCCGTGGGCCGGTCTTCCCAGGCGGGCACTTCGCCCGGCGCCGCCGCCGGGCGCGCGGGTGGCGCGGGCGGGCGGGGCGTGCCGATATTCGAGGTCGCCGGGCGGGGCACGCGCGGGATGTACCCCGAACGTTGGGCATCAGGTGTCGCCGGGGAGGGCTGGGCGGATTCCACCGCTTGGATCGGCTCGCGCTGTGTGCGGTCGTCAGGTTGGTAGCTCATAACACATTCTCTTCCCGCGGTGCGCTGCGCCCCGTCCACCAGGCGAGCAGCGCACGAATCTGCGCTTCAGCGTCCAATCCGCGGCCCAAACCGGCCGGCGGACCTCGGAATCTGGATCTATTGTAACATATCCCAGCGCGCGGTGGCGCAATTTCTGCAAACATTATTATGTTAACGGCTCTGCGGCGGCTCCAGTTCTATCGACTCCTCCGGCGCGGCGGGATCGGGAGTCGCGCCGGGCGGCAGATCGGGCAGCGCCTCGATGCGTTGGGGGCGCACCCAGAACAACCAGAGCAGCAGCAGCGCCACCAGCATGACGGCGCCGGCCACGGCCACGCCCCCGGCGCCCAACCAGCTCGCGCCCGCGGGTGGGGTCACGACCTGGGCGGTAAACGCGATCTCGGCCGGCGCCACGGGCGGGGTCGCTCCTTCGAGCGTCACGCGCAGGTGGTGGGCGCCGGGCGGGATCGCCAGCAGGGTGAAGCGTAGCTCCTGAGTCTGGAGCACATCCACGCCATCCAGCGCCACATGGAACAGGCCCGGCCTCGGCCAGCGCGTCGCGTCTGCGGGTAGGTTCGCGCCCTCCACCGCCAGCGCCACTGGCACGCTCGCCGCGTTCACCGTGGCTCCGGCGGTGGGTTCCACGATGCGCACCTGTGCGCCCGCGGCCCCGGCGGCCGGTACAAGCAGCCCCATGCCCGCTATGCCCAGGAGCACAGCCTGGGCCACGCGCCCGATGCCCGCGGCCCGCGGCACCCGCAGCGGCGGCAACGGCTAGGCGCCCGCCGGGCGGGCCAGCTTGAGTTGCACGCCGCCGATGGTCAGCACGTCGCCGTCGCGCATGGCGGTGGGCCGGGTCAGTTCGGCCCCGTTGAGCAACGTGCCGTTGGTGCTGCGATAGTCCTCGGCCCACCAGTGGCCGTCGCGCCACGTGAGCAGGGTGTGTTCGCCGGAGATGAAGTTGTCGTCGAGGACAATCGTATTGGTCAGCCGGCGGCCAATGCTGGTGATCGGTTCCAGGTTAAAGCCGGTGCCGGGGGCGACGCCGGTGCTGCCGGGGTTGACCACGATCAGGCGGCCATAGGGGCTGACCGGCGCCTCCACCGGCTTCACGCCGCGCAGATCACGCGTGAGCGTGCGCACCACCTGGAACACGAAGAAATAGAGCAGGAACACAAACGCCAGGCGTAACAGGAGAATGACGATATCGAAGGGTAGATTCGTTAGTCCACTCATAGCATAAACTGTAACTCAAAACCGCCCAGCGAGATACGGTCGCCTGACGCCAGCACGCTGGTCTCGACCTGCCGGCCGTTGACGAAGGTGTGGTTGGTGCTGCCCAGGTCGCGCACCGCATAGCGGTTGTGCTGAAAGAGGATCTGCGCGTGGTGGCGCGAGACCCGGCTGTCTTCGATGACCAAGTCGTTGTCGAGTTCGCGCCCCAGCGACGTGAGCGGGCTGGTGATCTGAATCACGGTGCCCGCCGCGCCGCTGATCAGGTGCAGGGCGGCGGGCGGCTGGGCCGGACGCGCGCCCGGCAGCGCGGTGGGACCGGGGCGCGGACCGGGTTTCATGATCGGCATGGCCGCCGTCGGCTGGTAGGCGATCTCCTCCGCGGCGTCGGCTCGCGCGTCGGGCGCTTCGGCCAGGCGGCTCTCCACCTCGATGGCCCGGCGCGGCACCTCGGCGTTCGCGCTGATGACCACGCGGGGCGCGCCGATGAGTTCCCAGCCGCGTTCCTGCGCCGTTTCGCGCACGAAGGCCGCCATCTCGCGCTCCAGCCGGGTGCGATAGGGTTCAAAGGCTTTGTAGTCGTCCGGGTGCAAGTGGACCGTGTACTGGTTGGGCGCGTAAGAGTGGCCGACGCTCACGGTCACGTTGCCCTCCATGGCCCGTTCGATGCGGCGCGCGACCTCGGCGGGATGGACGCTGCTACGGAAGAGTCGCGTGAACGACCCCTCGAACATCCGCTCCATAAAGCCTTCAAAGCGCTGCAATGCGTTCATAACGATCCTTCTGCGCCCCCGGCGGCCATTCTCAACAGATATAACGCCGTGGCCTATTATAGCGTACCGCGCCCTGGGGCGCCACGCCGCCGGCCCGCGTGGCCGCGTGGCCCTGGCCCGCGCGCCGCGCTGCTACTCAAGCGCCCGCCTGGTGCCTGGCTTCCAGGTAGGCGGCAAAGGCGGGTAGTAGCTCCGCTAGATATTGCCGGCCCAGCGACGTGGCGAAGCGCGGCGCCCGCCGCCGCCGCACGCCTTCCAGATAGCGCAAGCCGCTTTTGTAATCATACGTGGGTGTCACTCTGTGGATATCCAGTGCGCCCAGCGTGTCGGCTTCCATGAAGACGATCTCGTCGGGCGCGGACAATGCCTCGACGTTATCGTGTACGCCGACCAGATGGACGATGCGGTCGCGCTGCGCAGGCGTATAGAAGGGCGCCACATCGGGCCGGGCGACAAACTCCCGCGCCAGGGCGGCGCCCCGTTCCATGTGCAAGGCTTTGCGGCTTTTGACGACGGTGTGGCGGCTGGAATCCTCCCTCGCAAACAGGCCGGCATAGCCGATGTCATGCAGCCAGGCCACCGTCACGGCCACCAGCGGATCGACTCCAGCGGCGGTTGCCAGCGCCTGCGCATAATACACAACCACGCGAGTATGCGGCTCATCCCAGCCCGCTCGACCCTGGCGCAAGAAACCCACCGCATACACTTCCGCCCGCCGGAGCGGCGCGGCAGGCAGGTCTTGTTCGCTCATACGCAATTATACCGTCCTCTGCAATTTTGTAATACGTGGCGCCGGGGGCACGGGTCGCAACAGGACCGCGGGCGGGGGCCATCGCGCCTCCAGCCGCATCCGGGCGGGCGCCGCCCGCGCTATGCTGGAAGCATCACTGGTGTAGATTACCGGCGTGGCTCCCGGCCCGCCGGCCAAGGAGGACCCCTATGATTACCAGCGCCACCGGCCTGAGCGGCCGGCCTGCCGCGCCCGTCGCGGTTGGCGCAACCTACCGCGGCACGCTGCTCTGGCGCGCGGCCCTGCTAACGCTCGGCGCCGCCGCCATCCATTTCGCGGTTGTGCCCGAGCACCTGGACGAATATCTCCCCTTTGGCCTCTTCTTTCTCCTGCTGGGTAGCGCCCAGGTCGCGCTGGCCGTGGCGACCGTCTGGCGGCCCGGTCGCCGGTTGTTCGTGGGCGCGGCGCTGGGCACGCTGGCCGTCCTGGCGTTGTGGTTCGTTTCGCGCACGACCGGCCTGCCTATCGGCCCCACGCCCTGGCGGCCGGAGGATATGGGCGTGGCCGACATCATGACGGCCGTCCTCGAAGGTGCGGCAGTGTTGGTTTTCGCGCTGCTGGCGCGGGGGGCTGCGCCCCGGCCCCGGCCCGCCGTGCGGTGGCGCCGCATCGTCCGCGCGACGTGGACCACGCTGACCATGACCATCACCCTGCTGCTGATCGCAGTTCTATCGACGTTCGGCGTGCTGGCCGGGGCCAACCCGATGCCCGAAGCGGTCAATATGAGTCCCGCCGGGCCCGGCCAACCGGGGGTTTCGCTGACCCAGTTCGTCGAGCCGCCGGGGGCGCAGCCGGTCAAGAGCTTCACCCTGACCGCGCAAGTGGCGCAGATCAACGGCCAGGCGGCATGGACGTACAACGGCGCCGTGCCCGGCCCGGAGTTGCGCGTGACCGCGGGCGACCGTGTGCGTGTCACCCTGATCAACCATCTGCCCGCCGCTACCAGCATCCACTGGCACGGGCTGCGCCTACCCAACGCCGAGGACGGCGTGGCCGGCGTGACCCAGGACGCCGTCCCGCCCGGCGGCACCTTCACCTATGAGTTCGTGGTCCAGGATCCGGGCACCTACTGGTATCACAGCCACCAGGATACGCTGCACCAAATCCCCTTGGGCCTCTATGGCGCGCTGGTGGTGGCGCCGAGGCAGGGGCCGGCCTACGACCGCGACTATGCCGTGGCCTTCGGCCAGGTTGGGGCCGGCGACGGCATCCTCGCCAACGGCGCGGCGGACGGCCTCCACCTGGCGGCGCGGCCCGGCGACCTGGTGCGCCTGCGGCTGATCAACGCGGCGCTGATCGATATGCCCGGCACGCCGGAGGACGTGGCGCTCGCCGGCGCGCCCTATACGGTGATCGCCCTCGACGGGCACGACCTCCACGACCCGGCGCCGCTCGGCCCACAGGTCCTGTCTGTGGGCACCGGCCAGCGCTACGACCTCGCCTTCCGCATGCCCGCCACCGGGCAGGTGCGGCTGGTCGTCGCCGGGGCGCTCACGCAGGCGGAGGCCGAGGCGGCGGGTAACGCGGCCCAGGGACCGGCCGCTGCCTTCGCTCGCGGCATCGCCACCGCTATCTTCGGCGGCTCCAAGATCCGGCATGCTGAGACCGTGATTCTGGGCGACGGCCCGGCCCCCACGCTGCCCGACCTGGCGAGCCTGCCCACCTTCGATCTCACCAGTTATGGCACGCCCGCGCCCGATCCCGTGGCCGACCGCACCCGCTTCGATATCAGCCAGGATCTGCACATCAGCGCCACGCCCGGTTTCCGCGACGGCGCTTTCGAGAACCTGCAACTGTTGAACGGCCAGACCGCGCCCAACACCGCGCCGATCCTCGTCCGCCCCGGCCAGGTGGTGCATCTGCGCTTCATCAACGAGACCGATGAATACCACCCGATGCACCTGCACGGCCACATCTTCTCGGTGATCAGCAAGAACGGGCAGCGCATTACCGGTAGCCCGGTGCATCTGGACTCGATCCTGGTGGCCCCACACGAGACCTGGGAAGTGGCCTTCCTGGCCGACAACCCCGGCCTCTGGATGCTGCACTGCCACGTGCTGATCCACGCCGCCTACGGCCTCATGACGATGGTCGACTACGTGGGCGTGACCACGCCCTACACCATAGGCACGCGCTCCGGCAACATGCCGGAGTAAGGGCGGCCCCGTCCAGACCCAATCCATACGACACCGATAGCTGATCGAGAAAGGATCGCGACCATGGACTACCAACTCGTCCGCACGGACTCGGGAACCCGCAGATCTTCCTGGCTGCTGTATGGGGGCCTGCTCGGCCCCGTCCTCTTCACGCTCGTCTACCTGATCGAGGGCGCCACCCGGCCCGGCTACGATCCCTGGCGGCAGACGATCAGCGCGTTGAGCCTGAGCGATCAGGGCTGGATGCAGATCGGTAACTTCCTCGTCTCCGGGCTGCTTATCCTCGGTTTCGCCGCCGGGTTGCGGCTCGTCTGGCCGCACGGCAAGGGCGCAACGTGGGGGCCGCTGCTGATCGCGGTGGTTGGGGTGGGCCTCATCCTCGCGGGCGTCTTCGTGACCGACCCGGCCCTGGGCTACCCGCCGGGGACGCCGCCCGGCCCCGCCGCGACCACGACCCTGCACGGGACCATCCATTTTATCGGCGGCGCGATCAGCGTCTTCGCCGGTCTACCCGCGGCCTGCATCGTCCTGGCGCGCCGCTTCGCGGGCGATCCGGCGTGGCGGGGCTGGGCGGCCTACTCGCTCGGCACGGCGGTGGTCATGGTGGGTTGCTTCGTGGCCTTCGCCGTGATGGCGTCGGGCAGTGGGCCGGGGGGCCTGTTCGAGCGGCTCTCCCTCAGCGTGGGCCTGGTCTGGGTTGCGCTGCTGGCGATCCGGCTGCTGCGCCCGGGCGCCGCCCTCACCACCCGACCCTAGACGGGATGGATCAGATCCGCAGACGCGTCCCTACCGGCTGCGATTGCGCTATGCTTAAGCGGCGGTCGAGTTTCGAGCAAAGAAGGGCGGTTCCTGCTATGACAACTGTCGCTACACCATCTGCGCCGGACGGTGGCACCCAACCGGCCTATCGCCTCTTGCAGGCCGGCATCCTGGCCGCGTGCATCCTGGTCGCCCCATTGGTCATGGCATCCTGGTTTGCGCTGTGCCCGGAATATGGCAATCCAGGGTGTCCCGATACCTCGAACCCGCTCGGCACCCTGGTGGCCTACCGCGCCGCCCCACCGATCTTGTTGCAGATATTCCTGTGGCTCAACGTGCTGGTGCCCTACCTGTTCCCGATGGGCTATCTGGCCCTCGGCCTTGTGGCGATGCGGCGCGCGCCGGGGCTGGCCACGCTCGGCATCATCTGCGGCTGGCTAGGTAGCGCGCCCTGGGGGCTGGTTACCGACCGTAGCTTTCTGCTGGCGGCCCTGGCGAATAGGGGCAACGACCGATTCTCCGTCGACCTGATCACGCGCCTGAACCAGCATCCGGCGTTCCTGCTGATGGCAACCGGCTGGTTCTTCGGCCACATGCTCGGCTATGTCCTGCTGGGTCTCGCGCTCGCGCGTGCCAAAGCCGTCCCGCGCTGGGCCGCCTACCTGCTGGTCGTGGCCGCTCCCGTGATGGGGCCGATCGCTTACGGGACGGGGCTGGGGCTGGTGCAGGTGCTTGGGTTTGTGCTGGTTTTCATCGGCAGCGTGCCCGCGGCCCGCGCCATGCTCAAGGGCGCCGCCACCGGAAGGGCGTCTGCCTCCCATGAGCAGCCGCAGGAGGCGGTGCTAGGTGCCGGCGGGTGACGGGCCGGGCCGGAGGATACCACCATTCCCCGGTGGCGATCTGGTGGTATGATAGAATCGGGGAACGGGCGCGAGGGTAGCGGATCATAGGGCGACGGCGATAGGAGCGCACGATGGAAACCACACCGGGCAACGGACGAACGCGCCTCCAGAGCACCGCGAGGCCGGACCCGGCTTCCTTGCGCTGGTCGGGCTTGCAATTCCGCATGACCCTATCGTACACGTTGATGACGGTCGCGGCCGTACTGACACTGGAAGTCCTGCTGGGTGGCGCCATCTGGGCGCTGCTGACCTATAGCTCGCTGGCTGACGACGAGTTTACGCGCAGCGCGACCGAGACGGCACAATTGTATGCTCTGGCGGCGGCGGTGCAGGCCGGCGGGCCTACCCTCGACTCGCGCACCACGTTGGAGCCGGGCCGGCCCGCATCCATTACTCTGACCGACCAGAATCGGCCTGGCGGCGCCCTCGCCATCTCTTACATCGCCGGCACCCCGCCCGATCCGCAAGACGCGACCTTTGTGCTGGTGATCGGCCCGGATGGGCGCGTCGTCGCCAGTTCCTTCCCGGCGTGGTATCCGCCCGGCACGGTGGTCGCTGCGCTGCCCGTACAAACGGCACCCGTGCAGGCGGCGCTGGTGGGTACGGCAGGGACAGCCGCGATCGCGACGGGGCAGGGCCGGGTGGCCTATGCCGCCCAGCCGGTGCGCAGCCGCGAGGGGCAGGTTCTCGGCGCGGTCTATGTCCAGGTGCCCAAGTTTCCCGGCGACATGCTGCTGTGGGGGTTCGCGCGGGGCTGGATTGCCAGCGGCGTCTTCTGGCTGCTGCTGATGCTGCCCCTCGGCGCCCTATTCGGGCTGCTCACCACGCGCGAACTGGTCCGGCGGTTGCGCCATCTGGTCGCCGTCACGACCCGCTTCGCGGACGGCGATCTGGACCAGCGGGTGCCGGTCTCGCGGCGGGACGAAGTGGGGCAACTGGAGGAGCGGTTTAACCGTATGGCGGAACAACTGGTGGCAAGTATCGACCAGCGCCAGGCGCTGGCCGGGCAGAACGCACGCCTGGCCGAACGGTCGCGCCTCGCCCGCGATCTGCACGACAGCGTCAAGCAGCAGGCTTTCGCCGTGTCCATGCAGTTGGGTGCCGCGCTGGCCCTGTTCGACCAGGACCGCGAGGCAGCGCGGCGGCATCTGCGCGACGCCGAGCAACTGGCCTATCATGTGCAACAAGAACTGGCCGGGCTGATCCAGGAGTTGCGCCCGCTGGCGTTGCAGGATAAGCGGCTGGCCGGGGCGCTGCGCGACTATGTGCCCGCGTGGAGCCGCCAGTACGGCATCGCCGCCGAGTTAGAAGTCGCCGGGGCCGACGGTCTGCCGCCGGTGGTCGAGGAGGCGCTCTGGCGGGTCACGCAAGAAGCCCTGTCCAACATTGCCCGGCATAGCGCGGCGCGGGCGGTCCAGGTCACGCTGGCCGACGGGGACGGCCCGGCCCGGCTGACGATCACCGACAATGGCCGGGGCTTTGATCCTGGCGCGGGCGCCGGCGCGGGCGTCGGTCTGCATTCGATGCGCGAGCGCATGGAGGCGCTCGGCGGCACGATCCGCGTGGAGAGCCGCGCGGGGGCGGGCACGCGCATCACAGCGGAGTGCCCCGCCGCGGTGCCGGATGGGGCGGAGCCGCAGGCCGGAAAGGAGCGCTAGACCGATGACCGAGCGGATCAGCGTGCTCATTGTGGACGATCATGATGTGGTGCGGCAAGGCATCCGCGCCTTCCTGGCGACTCAACCCGATCTGGAGATTGTCGGCGAGGCGGCTTCCGGCGATGAAGCGATCCGGCTGGCGCAAGAGCATATCCCCGATGTTGTGCTCATGGACCTGGTGATGCCGGGCATGAACGGGGTGGAGGCCACGCGGGCGGTCAAGCGCGTCAGCCCGCGCAGCCAGATCGTCGTCCTGACCTCCTACCACGAAGACGAGCATATCTTCCCCGCCCTGCGGGCCGGGGCGCTGTCATATACGCTTAAGGACATCCGCTCAGCGGAACTGGCCGTGATTGTCCGCCAGGCGGCGCGGGGCGAGTCGGTGCTGCACCCGCAGGTGGCGACGCGCGTGATCCGGGAG
>JAICKM010000078.1 GCA_025927935.1 Chloroflexia bacterium
AAGGCGGCCTGGTGCTGGCCCGGCCGCGGGGGGGCGGTCTGGTCGGGCTGGTGGTGCAGGTGGGGGCGGTCTTTCAGGTGTTGCGCTGGTTTGACTACCGGGCGCCACCGGACGACCGCGGCGCCTACCCCGCGCGACCGGGCTATGTGGTCGCGCCGGGCGGGTTGATCGACCTGGCCCAGGGGCGCGAGGTGGCCGATCCGGCCGGCGCCGGCGCCGTCTGGGAGCCGGAGAGCGGCGCCAACCCGCCGATGCGCCTGCGCCCGCTGAACGGTGCGACCGTCACCACGCTGCGCACGCCCGTGACCCTGCCGCTGGCCGCCACGCGGGTCTTCGCCCAGGGCGACCCGCGCGACGGGACCATCCGCGACTGGAACGAGATCCGCGATGTCTTCGACAACTGCAACGAAGAACCCTATCGGGCGGACCTGTGCGTGGACAATATCTGGGAACCGGCGGGCATCGAGTTCCGGATCATTGTGCGCCGCGAGATCCGCATCGCGGATAACTGGGCGCGCCAACTACCGGCCACGGTGCTGCGCGAATTCAGCCGCGCGCACAACCTGCCGCGCCTGCTGAATGTCTACTTCTTGCACGCGGTGGAAGGAGCGCGGGCCTGGGGCGCCGCCGACCGCAATCCCGGCCAGAACGGCCAGCAGGGGGCGCTGTGGGTGGGCGACCGCTGTGCCGAGGGGCAGACCAGCGAGTGCTGGGCCGAGGACATCGTGACCATCGCCCACGAGGCGGGCCATTTTCTGAGCCTGGCCCATCGTTGCGACAACACCGGCGCCCACCCGCCTTGCGGCCCCGGCGACGAACAGTACCTGATGTATGGCGACGGCACCAGCACCGTCTCGCGCCTGTTAACCGATGAGGAGATCTTCCGCGCCCGCCAGCGGGCCTGGTACTATCGGCCATAAGTCTCTAGCCCGCGCGACCGGGACTGTGCTATGATGGTTGCCAACGGCCTCTATCTTGCGTAGACAAGAGAGTGGTATAATGAAAGGAGACCATCCGCGGTATGATGGTTTTCGATCAGCGAAAGGACGTTGGACATGGCAACGAATCCCGGCGGGACCCAACCCCGCTACGCGCCCCGGCCCCAGGTGCAGGCACCCGTGGACACGACCGGGCGGGTGATTAAGTTATTAGGCAAAGATCATATCGGCACGGATGTGATCCGCACCATTGCCGGGATGGGCGCGGACATCATCCCGACGTTGGGCGCCATCGCCACCGGCGAGCGCCCGGCCGGCACCTACGAGCGCGAGAATGCGATCTATGTGCTCGGCATGCTGGGCCAGGACAGTGCCATCGACGACCTGGCGCAGGTGCTATGGGACTCCAACCTGAACTTGCAGGTGCTGGCGGCGCGCGCCCTGGGGCGCGTCGGCAACCGCGGCAACGGCGCGGCCATCGACCTGCTGCGCCGGGTGTACAACGGCTACTGGGGGCCGAGCGCCGACGAACCCGAGGCGGCGCGGCCCGCCGCCGACAGTCCGGGGGGGGCGCGCCTCAATCTGCGCTCGTGGTCCGGCCAGGCGACCCCGACGCCGCTGCCGTCCGCGCTGGCGATGGAGATCCGCGACATTCTCGGCCTGAACGGCGACCACGCCGCCTATGTCACCGCGCCGCATGACACCCGGTCCCTGGAAAGCGATACCGGCCCCCTGCCCTGAGCGGCAGGGCGGCCGGCCCGCCCTCAGGCCACCTTTTCCCCGGCTTGCTCCAGCAATAGTTTGATCTGGCGCACCGTATCGACTGCCTGCCCGCGATAGTGGTTGTTGGTGTAGACATAGGTCGTGGGCGCTGCCTGGGTCAGTTGCTCGATCCTGGGCACCCACTCCTGTAACTCCTCGGTCGAGTAGCTGTAATTGTAGCGCTCCCAGGACTCGTCGTGCTGCCACCACTTCTGATAGTTGCGCCCATGGAAGCGCACATAGGCCACAGGCGCCGTCGCCACGGCAATGGGGGGAATCAGGCCCTTGAGATGCGGCTCGTCGACGCAGCAGTAGCCCAGGTTGTATTGCCGCAGCAGGTCCATGGTCTCGTCGGTGATCCAGCCGGAGTTGCGGAACTCGACGGCGACGGGCAGATCGCCCAGGCGCTCACGAAAGACCTTCAGGTAGTCGCGGTTCTCGGCGCTGGGCTTGAACGAGTTGGGGAACTGGGCCAGCACGCAGCCCAGTTTGTGCTGCTCGATCAGCGGCGTGAGCGCAGTGTTGAACTGCTCGAAGAAGGTCACGTCTTCGCGCTCGTGGGTCAGTTCCTTGCTGGCCTTGATGCTGAACACGAAGTCGTCGGGCACCTTGTCGGCCATAGCCTTCAGCGTGCGGTCGCTGGGCATGCGATAGTAGGTATAGTTGATTTCGGTGGTCTTGAATTCGCGGGCATAGAACGGCAACATCTCGGTCTTGCCGATGCCTTCGGGGTAATAAGTCCCGATCCAGTCGTCGTAGCTATAGCCGCTGGTTCCCACATAGAGCATCATTGCACCTCATCCGTTTTCATTTGTAGCCGGGTGGGCCGGTTTCCAACCGGCCCCTACAGCGCCAGTCGAGCGGGCCGGGCCGGTTGGAAACCGGCCCCTACAGTCCTCTTCATATAACGTCTGCCGGGCACAGGCGTGCGCGGTGGCTTTGGCCGTGCCGCCCGGCGGCGTGGTAAGATGGAAGCATCCCGGCGTGGGGACCAACCTAACCCCCCGGCCCCCTTCCCGCCGCGGGAAGGGGGGGTCGTCGCGCTGGACCGGGGATAGAGGTGGGATAGGGTGCCGGGAAGCCCACCGTGCCGTGCAGCCTATCAGTGGTGCTGGAATTGCTGATAGCCCCGACGGATCGAAATCGCAATTGGCTGGTTATGATGGACCAGCGGCTAACAGGAGCATACATGGCAACGCAAATTATCGTCGTGGGGCTGGGACCGGGGGCGTGGGAGCAGGTGACACTGGAGGCGCGCGATGTGCTGGCGGCAGCGCAGACCATCTGGCTGCGCACGGCGACGCACCCGACCAATGACCACCTGCCCCAACATCTCAAGATCGAGAGTTTCGACTACCTCTACGAGCGCGAGGCGAGCTTTGCGGCGATCTACCGGCAGATCGCCGAGAGCCTGGTGGAGCGGGCGCAGGCAGGGGACGCGGCCCGGCCACTGATCTATGGCGTGCCCGGTCACCCGCTGGTGGGCGAGGCGTCGGTGCGCCGGCTGCTGCCGCTGGCGCGGGCGGCGAGCGTGCCGGTGCGCATCGTGGCCGGACTGTCGTTCCTGGAGCCGGTCTGCACGGCGCTGGAGATCGACCCGTTGCAACACGGCTTACAGATCCTCGATGCGACCGAGTTGCTGGAAGTGGGCGACCCTGCCCCGCCATCGTCGGCCAAGTGGTTGAAGCCCGACCCGCCCCCGGCAGAAGAGGCGCAGCGCGAGCCGTTCTACTTCAGCCCCTACGCCCTGCCGGTACCGCCGGAGGCGTTCCCCACGCTGCAAGGACTCAGCCCCATGCTGCCCGTGCTGGTGACGCAGGTCTATAACGACCCCGTGGCGGGCGCGGTGAAGCTGGGGCTGCTCGAAAAGTACCCGGCGGATCACCCGGTGAGCCTGGTGATGGCAGCGGGCGTGCCGGGGCAGGAGCGCGTGCTGCACCTGCCGCTAGCCGAACTCGACCACGGCCACGGCATCGACCACCTGGCCTGCGTCTACCTGCCGCCGCTCGACCCGCTGGCCCATCCGCGCGACGTGGACTCGCTGATCTACCTGATGGGCCGGTTGCGCGGCCCCGGCGGCTGCCCCTGGGACCGCGAACAAAGCCACGACTCGCTCAAGCGCTACCTGCTGGAAGAGACCTATGAGACGCTGGACGCGCTCGACTCCGGCGATCCGGCGCTCATGGCCGAGGAACTGGGCGATTTGCTGCTACAGATCGTGTTCCACGCGCAGGTGGCCGTGTCGGAAGAAGAGTTCACCCTGGGCGACGTGGTCCACTCGATTGTGACCAAGCTGGTGCGCCGCCACCCGCACGTCTTCGGCGACGTGACGGTGGAGAACGCGGAGGGCGTCGTCACCAACTGGCAGACGATCAAGAGCGCCGAAAAACAGGCCCAGCGCGCGGCGGGCGCGGGCGACGAGTCGCCGGACGCGGACCTGGAGGTGACGAGCCTGTTGCGGAGCGTGCCGCGCTCAATGCCCGCGCTCAGCGCCGCGCACCAGATCTCGGAGCGGGCGGTCAAGGCCGGGTTCGAGTGGGACCGCATGGAAGATGTGTTCGCCAAGGTCCACGAGGAGTTGGAGGAACTGCGCACGGCCCCCGACCCGGCCCACCGCCAGGAAGAGCTGGGCGATCTGCTGTTCACGCTGGTGAACGTGGCGCGCTGGTGGGGCGTGGACGCGGAGGAGACGCTGCGCGCCATGAACCGCAAATTCATCCGCCGCTTCGCCGCGATGGAGCGTCTGGCGCTGCACGACGGCAAACGCCTGCGCGGCATGCCGGTGGCGGAGATGGAGACGTACTGGCAGGCGGCCAAGCAAGCCGAGCGGGCCTGATGGAGATCGCGCCGCAGGCGGCGAGCCCGATAGCCCGCCGCCTGACTCGCCGGCTTATTGATGCGCCAGGGTGTTTCGCCGGATGATCAGGTAGACGCCCAACGCGATCAGGACCAGCGGCCAGCCCCAACCCAGGGCCTGCAGCAGCCAGATCCCGTTCTCGCCAGCCAGCAGAGCTGCGCCGATAAAGGCCAGCACGCCGCCGGGGATCAGCGGCCACCAGATCAGTTTGTCCGTGAAAAACGCCGAGAGCGGGGTAATGAGCACCCAGCCCAACGCCATGGAGAGCAGGATGATGCCGCCCGTCATGTAACCGCTGTACTCGACAAACGGCCCGGTGGTCAGGGCGACGCCCAGCCCGACGCCGGTCAGGATACCGCCGGGGATCAGAAACCCCATGCGGCGCCCCATGCAGCCGGCGACCAGGAATACTAACCCTGCCGCTAGGAGGACAAAGCTGCTCCAGATCACCCCTCCATACTGCCCGATAAAGGCCAGGACCCCGATGCCGATTAATACTGCCCCGCCGATCCACCGGTCATCGTGTGTAGACGGTGCCGTGGGACCGGGTACATTGGGTATATTGGTAGCTGGAGTATTCACCAAAAACTCCTTTCCCTACCCAACCTGGGACTCATCGCCCGGCCGGGCGATCATCCCATGCCACTATCATAAGTATGACACTTTCAGGCGCGCCGCCGCGTAACGGCAACGCAACAGGGGGGTAGCATTCAACCACAAATGGCAGCCAATATCGCAACCGTGGAGACGCACAGTCCGTCTGGCGATACCGCGCCCGGCGACCCGGGCGCGCGATTTGAAGCGCTGTATGCGCAAGCCTGGGCCGACCTGGCGCGGCTGCGCGACACACCACCGGCGGCCCCCTGGTTGCTGCCCGAGGCCACGCCGGTGCTGGCGTATGGGGCGTGGCAAACGGCGCGCATCGCCACGGCGGCGCTCAATCCTTCGGAGGACGAGTTCCAGACGCGCGAGGCGCCGCGACGGGCGCTGCCGCCCGAACGGCAACGGCTGTTGCATTGGCCTGCCGACGGCTGCCTCACGCCCGCGCGGCTGGCCGAGGCGCGGCGGCTGGCCGAAGGCTATTTCACACGCGGCCAGGCGTACTGGACGTGGTTCGGGCGCTACCGCGGCCTGCTCGACGCGCTCGGTATGCCGTTCGAGAGCGGGCTGGCCTGCCAGACCAATTACGGCTCGCCCTATACCACGGTGGTCGGGTGGGGCGCCGTGCGCTCGACCGCCTGCCGCACGCTGCTAGCCCGCCACGGCGGCCCCGTCTGGCGGGCGCTGCTCGAACTAATGCCCCACTTACAGATCGTGCTGGGCCAGGGCGCGGGCTGGCGCACCGTGCCGCCGCTGTTCGGCTTCACGCCCGACGCCTGGACACCCCTGCCCACGGAGTTCGACCGCAAGGGCGGCGCGGCGGCGGGTGCGCGCCCCCATCTGCTCCACCGCCGCGTCGTCGTCGCCGGGCGACCTGTCGATCTGTTCTGGTGGCGGCCCAACCGGGGCGGCCCGCTGACCTGGTTGAGCGATACCGATGCCCGACGCCTGGGCGCGATCATCGCCGCCGTTGCCGGCAAAGCACCGGCGCAGGTGGATGAGGCTGGTTGCCAGGGCGCCTGAAACCTGCTATAATCGCGGCAGTTTTGGGCAATTCACTACCCCATCGCGCAACTTACATCCAGGAGGCTCTACTCTAATGAGTTTGTCGTTACTGCCCGCTATGGGCAGGCTGTTCAACACGGGCGCCGGCCCCGTTAGCGATGTGCCCGCGATCCAGGCGGCACAGGCCGTCACCGCGACGGCCACCACCGGCAGCGCCGTCACACCCACCGTCGCCGCAACCGCCACTGCCGGCAGCGCCGTCACGCCCACCGCCGCCGTGCCCGCGGGGACGGAGAATATCCCCGCCGCGCCGGCCGCAAACCCGTTCAGCGTGGACTACCTGACCCAGGCCGCGCAACCCGGCCTGGGCCTCTTTTCGACGCTGTTTTTGCTGCTTAGCGCGATTTTGCTGGGGGCCGGACTCTATTACTACTTTGTGGGCAAAAACCGCTGGCGCCGGGTCCATAAGCTGAACTACCGGCTCGCCAACACCTGGAGCGTCATCGCCATGAGCCTGGGCGGCCTGGGCGTGCTGTTTGTCCTCTTCCGCATCCTCGCAATCGAGGGGCTGAACATGCGGTTCTGGCTCTACTTGCTCCTGCTGGTCATGATCGGGTTCGCTATCTACGCGGCGTATTACTTCCGCACCCGTTATCCCGCCGAACTGGCGAAATTCAGCAAGACGCAGAAGGGCCGGACCGCCGCGCCCGCGCGAGCGCGCACGCAGGCCCCGCGGACCGCGAATCCCGCCGCCCCGGTGCGTCCTACCGGCACTCCCGGTAATCCGCGCGGCACCTCGCAGCGCGGCGAGCGGCGGCGCGAGAAAAAGCGGTAGCTCGATCCATCGGACGCAAGATAAAAAAAGCCGGGGGCCGGTTCCGAGGAGAGCTTCGGAACCGGCCCCCGGCCGTCTTCAGTGGGCAGCCGGCGGGGAAACCGCGTCTGTGGGGGCTACAGGCTTACCGCCCGCTGAAGGCTAATAGACGAGTGAAAGATCGGCTGGAGCGCGTGGTGATCTGGCGCCCGGCCAGCCGCGCCAGGACTACCTGGCGGCTCCGGCGCGCGGATGCTTGCCGGTCCGACGGGGTGCCGCGCATATCTTGCTCGAAATCATACATATTGGCGTACATTGTTTCCTCCTTGCGGCCACTAATGCCGACGTTCAGCGAGTGGCCCTGTCCTCACCCTCACGGCGAGGCAGTTGATTGCTTTTTAACTAATTCGTTATAATTCTATCACAATTGCGGCTATTTTGGATCGGTCTGAAGACCGATCCCGGCCTACCCATATCGGCAGGTGCCGCGCCTCAGCCCAGGCCGGCGGCTAGCGGGCGGCCCACGCCACTACCAGGCGCCCCAAGCGCAACAGTGTGCGGTTGCTCGCCGCGGCAACAGGGGTGCGCAATTCCCGCGCTCGCCGGCGCGCGTCGGCGGCGATTTGGCGACCGGCAACCTCGTCACGCATGCGGTGCTCGATGTCGTAGATATTCGCGTTCATGCACTCCTCCTTTAACTCATTAGCTAATATGTTAATCCAATCGGGATTAAAATACTCACCTTGTCCCGGTGAGTATTTTCAATGCCGCTTTAACTAATGTGTTAACATTGTATCACTGAAAGAGGCAGCGGTCAATAGCCGGGGGTCGGTCGAAAGACCGATATCGGGTCTTGCCGAAGGATCATTCTTGGCGCCTTTGCACCGGGTCTTTAGGCTGAGGCTGTGCCTGCCCAGCACCTAGACGAGACTCTTCGCTGCGCTCAGAGTGACAGGGCCTCCCTACTGAGAATGAGACTCTTCGCTGTGCTCAGAGTGACAGCACTTGCCCGCCGTAGCTAGACTCTTCGAGAATGATGCGCTGAAGACAAGCAAAACTCGTGAGCCGAAGAGGCGGGTTTGAAACCCGCCCCTACACCAGGCCGAATGTACCTTGCAAGCGTGTTTAGCCTTCGAGATAGCGCAGCACCTGGGGGAGGAAGTCTTCCAGGACGGGGCGGCAAAGGCGGTAGAGCACCCGCCCGTCGGTCGGCACTTCTTCGACCAACCCGGCGCGTTTCAGGATGCCCATATGCCGGGAGACGGCGGGTTGGCTGATGCCGCACATGCGGGCCAACTTATGGCCGTAGACTTCCGGGTCCTGGGTGATCGCGGCCAGGATGCGCAGCCGGTTCGTATCGGAGAGCGCGGCGGCGACCTGGCTGATAGATGTCTCTTGTTTGCCACGCTCCTCATCCCGTTCCTCGGTCGCCTGCGCATTATAGAGGATGTTTACCGACCCGTAGCCCCAGATCTCGAAGTTTGAGCGCCAGATATAATAGGACGGGATCACATTGATGCGCGCCAGGGGCATGTCCTCGGGAAACATGGGCGGGAGGGCCGATTTGGTTAAGAGCCGGTTCAGGAAGGTCGTCGCGTCCTGGCGGGCCAACGCCTGGCGCTTG
Source organism: Chloroflexia bacterium (assembly GCA_025927935.1). Next base: position 8,601 of record JAICKM010000078.1, read on the forward strand.
TCGGCAATACTGGCCGCCCAGTGGCGCTTCAGGACAGGCAGTTCGGCGGCGAAGACGGCGTCGTAATAGAAACGCAATAAAGCCACCAGCCGCTGCCGGATCTGCTCGGGTTCGGCAGCGACCCGCGGCATCATGTCGCCGGTCATATGGTTGTGGCTGCTACCCGGCCAAAGATGCTCATAGAAGTTGCCGATGCGCGCCGCGATGCCCTCCGGCTCTGCCCGAACGGCCGCCATCTCTTCGCGCGGAATAACACGCCCGAACAAGTAGAAGAGGAAGCTATCGGCATCTAACCCGGCCACATAGTCGATGAATCCGGCGGCATCGTCCGCCGGCCCTGGATAGTCGACCGGTAGCTCCATGAGCGCCAGTTTGCTCCAGAAGTCCTCATGAAAAAAGCGGACTTCGGCCATCCACTCCGGCCCCAACAGGGCGCGGGCGCGCTCCGCCCAGGCGCGATGCCGCGGGGGCACCCAGTAGAGGGCGCCCAGGCTGAGTAACAACTCATAGGCGGCCGACTCGTTAATGTGGATGAGATCGCGCAAATCGGCGTTGTCGAGCGGAGTAGTGGGCATGGCGCACGTACCTTCCTTAGCCGGTTAGTTATTGGTTTAAACTAAGTTTAACAGTTAGTTCGATGGATGTCAATACAATGAGGCAACCCGCCGCCTTGCTGGGGAGGGCAACGGGTGCGAAGCCGACCAGCGCGGGCCAGGTGAGATTAGGAGGAGGCTTGACACCCCGGCGGGGGAAGTGTAGAATCGGGCAGCAGGAGGCACAGAGGGCCATGAGCGAGTATCGGCGCTCGTCGGGGAATGGGGATTCGCTGGGCGAGCAATTGCGCGCCGAACGCTCCCGCGCGGCGCGGCTGGCGGCAGAGCTGGTGATCGAGCGGGAAAAGGTGCGCCAGCTCCAGGACGCGTTCAATCACAAAGACAACGAAACCTGGCACCAGCACGAGACGATTGAGACGCTGAAGGTGGAGTTGCGCGGGATCGCCAACCTGGCCGCCGAACTCCAGACGAATATGCTCGCCTCTCAGGCTGCCGCCCCGGCCCTCGCCACGGGCGCGGAGGACGCGCCGGTGGGGCGCCCTGTTGCGTTCCCTGACCTCCCCGCTAATGCCACGCCCGCGGCACAGGAAGCCCAGATGGCCCTGCAAGGGGCGCTGCTGGACCTGGAAGAACGCTTACAGCAGGCCGTCGCCCTGGTGCTGGACGAACTGAACACGCGCAAAGCGGCGGAAGCGCGCATCCGCGACCTGGAACAGCAACTGGCCGCCGTGCGCCGCCGGATCGGCAACCCGCCGTAGGGCCGGGCCGGTTTGAAACCGACCTACACACACCATGCAGGCGAATCCGGCCATAGTCCACAAGCAGCCGGAGATGTCAGCATTCCTCCGGTTCGGCGGGGAGCGTGACCTGGAAGACGGAGCCGGTGCCCGGCGTGCTTTCGGCACTGATGGCGCCGCCGTGCTCCTCGATGATGGCCCGGCTGATGTAGAGGCCCAGGCCCAGGCCCCCACTGCGGTTGAGCGGCGTATCACCCTGGTAATAGCGCTGGAACAGTTGCGCGAGCTGGCCGGTGGTCATGCCCGTGCCGGCATCGACGATGCGCACCACAGCCCGGCTGGCCTGATTCTCCATGGCAATGACGACGGTGCCGTTGGCGGGCGAATATTTGATGGCATTGGCGATGAGATGCCCGAAGACTTGCTCCAGCCGGGTGCGATCGCCCATGACCCAGCAGTGCGGGGTGGACGCGCGCACGTCGAACACCAACCCTGGGCGGGTTGTGGCGCGCAAGCGATCCAGCGCGTTGTTCACTACGGTCCACAGATCCAGGCGCTCCAAATGCAAGTTCAACTGGCCCTGCTCGATATTGGAGATGTCGAGGATCGTTTCCACCAGGCGGTTCAACCGCTGGGCCTGCGACCAGATAACGTTCAACTGCTGGGCCAGCTTGCCCTGCTCGTCCGGCGCGCTCTTGCGGATCAACTGGGTGTAGCCCAGGATCGCGGTCAGTGGGGTGCGTAGCTCGTGCGAGACGGAGGACAGAAACTCATCTTTCGCCTGCTGAGTACGCAACTCGCGCTCGTAGAGCCGAGCGTTTTCGAGGGCGATGGCAGCGTGGTCGGCGAGCGCTTCGCAGAGGGCAATGTCTTCCGGGGCGAAGGTCAGGGCGGGATTGACCAGCCAGAGGACCAGGGCGCCCACCAGCCGCTGTTGGGCCAGCAGGGGAACCACAAGATAGGAATGCGCGCCCAGGCCCTCCAGATAGAGATCGTGCCCGGCATCCAGCGGCAGATGCCGCGCATCGACCAGGAGCGACTCGCCGCGGATCGCGGCCAACCCGATGCCGCTGGCGCCCAGGCGCGGCGGGTGCGCCTCCAGAAACGCGACGCGGTCGCGGATGTTTTCGTCGAGTTGATCCGCGTAAGCCGTGAGCGCCAGTTCGTCTTCGTTCTTGCGTAGCAAATAGATCGCGCACGCCTCGCCCAGCACCTCTACGGCGGAGCGGCTGAGCGAGTTAAGCACATGGCCCATGTCCAGGCTGGAGTTGAGCAGTCGCCCGGCATCGGCCAGGAAGTTGGAGCGCCGCACCTGGCGCTGGGCCTGCTCAAACAGGCGGGCATTGCCGAGCGCCACCGCAACATGGTTGGCAAACGTCGTCAGCGCGGAGACATCGTCGGCGCTGTACTCGTGCGGGCTGTCATGATAGAGGGTCAGCGCGCCGATGGGCCGGCCATGATAGACAAACGGCGTGACGACCATGCTGCGGAAGCCTTCGCGCGCCGCCATGGCGCGGAGCGGCCCCATGGCCGGGCTGACCGTGGCATCCTCGACGACCAGGGTCTGGCCGGTCTGTTCGACGCGCCCGCCCGCCGCCTGCTTATACATCTGGTTGACGGCGTTGAGGTATTCGCCGGAGAGGCCGACCGCATTCACGCAGCGCAACTCCCCGCCGTCGCCTTGCAAGAACACCGCGGCCCGATCCGCGCCGAATAGCTGGCGGGTCTGCGTGAGCAGCAATTCGACAATGGGGCCAAGTTCCAAGGTGGACGTAATCAAGGTCGAGAGATCGTACAGCGCCGTGGCGCGGCGTTGCGCGGCCAGGTAGCGATCCTGGACGGCAACGGTCTGGTGTGGCCCGGCGCCGTACAGGCCGGCGATGGCAGTGACCAGCCCGCCGATTAACCGGCACGCCTGGTCGGCGTCCGCAGCGCCGATGCGGGGTCCGGACTGCGCATGCTCCGTGGCGGGCAAGCCACCGGCCAGCAGCACGCCGAGGGCCTGCCCCGCGATCACGATGGGCACCACGGCCCAGCGTAGCGGCAGCCCGTCCGCACTCTCGTCCAACACCACGCGCGCGTCGCCGCTGCGGCACGTACTATGGACGGCACGCACCAGCGCCGGACTAAGGGGCAGCGAGTCCGCCGCACCCGGCTCCGCCCCGGCCCCGTCTTCCACGACGGCACCGGCGCAATCGGCCAGCAGCGTCCGCCAGCCCGTGGCCGCCTGGATGGTGTTGTTTAACTGGGCCCAGACCTGCTGCGCCAGCGGATTAGCGGTTGCCGCCTGGGAACCAGGATCAACCATTACGCCACCACCTGACGGCTCTGCGAGTTCGGTGCAAAGGGCGCCCCCGTTCGTACACGCCTGTGAGGACAAAATCGGGCAATTCGGGTACCACGTTTTATACTTGATCACCAGTATACTGATTCGGATCTATACGGTCAAGAGGGCGGCGGGCCGGGTGCGGGCGAGCGCCCTGGTCGCCGCCGGGTCGGGTCCTGGCCTGACCCGGCCGGTTTGCAACCGGCCCCGCCCGCCTGCGATACCTTGGCGGGCGCCGCCGGGCAACGAGGACGGCGCAATTCATCATGCGGCCAGGCGTAATAGGGGCGGGAAGCTGTGCCTGGTGGAGGTGGGCGGGCCATTGACAAGCACCGAGGCCCGATATACAATGCTGCCATGGACGACCATCTGCTGCAACATCTTTCCCCGATGGCACTGGCGCGCAATGAGCTATTTCAGGGCCTTTCCACGGATGAGTTGGAACGGCTGTCGCAGCGCCTGCGCTTTCGCCGGGCAAAGAAGGGCACGGTCCTCTGCCGTGAGGGCGACCCCAGCGATTCGATGTATATCATCGAGGCGGGGCAGATCCGCGTCTACAAAGAGACCCCCGATGGGCGCATCCTGCTCGCCACCGCCGGGCCGGGCAGCCATGTCGGGGAGATGGCCCTGCTGACCGGCGATTCGCGCAGCGCGACACTGGTGGTCAGCATTGACGCCGAACTCTGGGAACTGACCAAAGGCGACTTCGACGAAGTGCTGCGCGAATACCCCGGCATTCCCCTGACCTTTAGCCGAGTGCTGGCAAAGCGCCTGAGCCAGGCCGACCGGCGCATTGTGCTGGAAGAGGTGTCGCACCTGGTGGGCCTGGTCAGCACGCCACAGGAAGCGGTGCGCCTGGCCGAAAGCGTGAATCGCCAGAGCGGGCGCACGGTGCTGCTGCTGGATCTGGTCGAAACTGGAGACGAGTGCAGCACCGTCGATCCCGGCGACCCGTTCCGCGATGTGGTGGGCATCACAGACGGGGTCTCGCGCGTCGATGTGCCGGTGGAAGTCAGCAGCGGCGACTTCAGCGAGATCGCTTCGCGCCTGCTGTTGCGGTTCGACCATTTGCTGGTGCGCCTGCCGGACCACCGCGGGTCGTACCTGGATCAGGCGCTCGATCTGTGCGACAGTGTGATTATTTTGGGCCAGCGGCTCGACCACTGGGTGTTCCGTTCGCCCATGCCGCCCAACCGGATCTGGCAGGCGCTGGGGCCGGATCACCCGCGCTACACGCCCGAACGTGGCGAACGCGATATTGATCGCCTGGCGCGGCGCGTGGCCCATATGAGCGTCGGTCTTGCCCTGAGCAGCGGCGCGGCGCACGGCCTGGCGCATATTGGGGTGCTGCGGGTGCTGGTGCAGAACAAGATCCCCATCGATATGGTGGCGGGCACCAGCATGGGATCGTTGATCGGGGCGGCCTTTGTCAGCGGGTCCGATCCGGACGGGCTGTATACGCTGGGCAAGGAGTTTTCCGGGTTCAAGAAACTGAGCGCCTGGCGCATCTGGGATTTCCAGTTCCCGCGGTCCGGCGTGGTGCGCGGCAACGCCGCCAAGCGCTGGATCGACCACTGGACGAAGGGCAAATCATTCGAGGATCTGGAAATTCCCTTCTTTGTCGTCGCCGCCGAGGTGCTCACCGGCCACCCGGTCACGTTCTCGCAGGGGCGCATCTCCGAGGCCGTGCGGGCCAGCGTCTCGATGCCGGGGGTCATGCAGCCGGTCCTCTATAAGGATGAGTTCCTGGTAGATGGTGGGCAGGTTGATCCGGTGCCGTGCAGCACCTTGCATGACGCAGGGGCGGATATCATCATCGCCTCTAACGTGATCCCGCAGGTAGAGGAGCGCGCCTATCGCAGCGTGCGCATGAAGGTCGGCCCCGGCCGGCCCCCCACCATCTTCGAGATATATAACAGTATGCGCGAGATCATGGAAGCGCAAATCGCCGTCCTGAAAATGGCGCCGTATGATGTCTTGATTTCGCCGAAGGTGGGCATGTATAGTGCCCTGGAAGCCGAACGGCTCGACGAGTTTGTACGCCTGGGCGAAGAAGCGGCCACCGCGCAGATCGATCAAATCAAGCAACTGCTACGGCCAGGGGCCGTGCGGACACGAGCGCGCGCCTAACAGCGCGCACGCACCCCGCCGCCCGGGGGCGCATTCCACGTATGCGCGCCGGCCTGCCTCCCGGCCGCCCGGCCCGGTGTCTCCTGCGGGCGCCGGGTAACCTACCTCAACCCTAACCTGGTACAGGAGCTTTCCGTGAAATCGCAGCTTACGGCGCGCGATGTGGCGTGCCTGCGTTCTACCCGCGTGGCCTGGTTTATCTTTAGTCTGTTAGTGCTCCTCGCGCCTGCGTGGGTGCCGGCGCCCGCCGTGACCGCCGCGGTCAGCCCGGCCGGACGATTCTTCGGGGCGACAGGCAAGACCCTCGCGCCGCAATTTACGGCTTTTTATGATAAATATGGCGGCGTTGCTGTCTTTGGGTATCCGATTGACGAAGCGCACCAGGAAGGCGCCTACCTGGTCCAGTATTGCGAGCGGGAGCGCCTGGAGTATCACCCGGAAAACGCGGGCACGCCCTATGAAGTGCTGCTGGGCCGGCTGGGCGGTGACCTGACGGCCGGTAGATCGAGCGGGCCATTCGCGCCGGTGCTCGCCACGCCGGTAGCGGCGGACGGGCCGGCGTATATTCCGCAGACGCAACACCGGCTCGGCGGCCCCTTTCTCGACTACTGGCAAGCGCATGGCGAGGTCACGCTGTTCGGCTATCCGATCTCCGAGGAGTTCGTGGAGGACGGCCTGCGCCAGCAATGGTTCGAGCGCGCCCGCTTTGAATACCATCCCGAGCTACCGCCGGCCTTCCGGGTCACGTTGGGCTTACTGGGCAGCGAAGCCGTGGCGCAACGAACGATAGGCGCCGGGCAGGTGACGGTGAGCGCGGATGCGCCCCGCACACGCCATTTGCAATTGGGGCTGGCGCAGGGCGGCGAGTCGCGCGATCCGCATTTTTTCAGCAACGTGATCTCGCTCATCGCGGCGCTGCACGTCC
>JAICKM010000106.1 GCA_025927935.1 Chloroflexia bacterium
CCTTCCACTGGTATTCGCTGACGCCGTTGACGGTCATGTTGGTTTTGGTGGCCGTGAGGGAGTGGGCGGTGCAGGCCTCGCTGCCGACCTGGCCCCAGGTGACACTGCCGGTGCTGCCGGAATTATCGGTAGCCCAGTTGACCGTGGCGTAGTTATTGACCACATCGGTCAGGTAGGGATAGCGCTGCAAGTGCGTACTGTAGCCCGCCGCCGCGACCGCCGCCGCCGGGTGTGATGCGACCGGGGCATTGGTCACCGCCCGGGCAGGGGGCACCTGCACCACCACCGCTTCTGATGGCGCGGATAGATGGCGCACCGGGTCGAACGCCGCGATGGCATACGTATAGGTCTGCCCCGGCTGGACATTGCGATCCGTGTACAAGGACGTACCGCTGTCGACAATCCGTATCCGCCGGCCGTTGCGCAGGATCACATAGGCCGTGATGTCTGTGTCGTCGGTAGCCGTGTACCAGTCTAGCAGCACGCCCCCGGCGACCGGGACGGCAAACAGGTCCTCCGGCGGGCTGGGGGGCGTGCTATCGGGGGTATCGGGCAGCGGCGGGGTTTTGACGACGGCCGGGCGCGATCGGGGCAAGTGCCGTCCGTTGCTGTCGACCGCCTCGACCGTGTAGATATACACCGTGCGCGGACCGACGGCCGTATCGGTATAGGTCAGTGTCGTATCCGCAACACTAGCCAGCACGTTGTTGTTGCGCCGGACAGTGTAACTGGCGATAGGCACCGAGCCGGTCGCCGCTGTCCAGGTCAGATCGACCTCGCCGGTACTCACGGCGACGGCGGTGAGATCCGGTGCTGTAGCGCGTGGCCCTCCAATCGCCGCTGCTGCCTGGCCCAACCCGATCGGAGTTGCTCCTGCCAGCAAGCCCATACCGGCCATAACCTTCATGATATTGCGAAACGTGATTGAGATCTTCATCGGTCGCGCCCTTTCTAGCTTGCGCTTATCATCCGCCTTGCGGGCACACCGAGCCACATCCTCCTATGCGCGGTGTGCTATATCAGTGGGGAAAGAATAGGGGCACCCTAGATGGACCGGGTGGTCACACGCCTACAGGCCACGGTTGGTGCTGCCGGGTCTGTAGCGCGTATTGGAATGAAATAAGATGGCTCAGCCAGGCACAATGAGGCTAAGCTGACGGCGTTACCCTGGGATGGGTCTGGAGGACCAGTGCTGATGCCGGAAGGTAGCCGCACCACGAGCGGTGCCCGGCGCGGGGTCGTATCACGCGATCTGGCCTGGAATCGATACTACTGCCTATACCAGTCGCTATACTATACATAGATCACTGGGTGTGATCATTAAGTCAACTTCAATGTGATTATATAACAAATGTTTGCATAAGGCAATAGCTACACGCCAAAAGGCGCAGTAGATCGGAGCATGCGACTGCCGCCCGCCCATACTATGAGCCTGTAACGAGGGGGCAGGTAGGGGGCACGCGAAGCCGAAGCAGGGCCAGTCCAGGCGGACTAATCCGGCCCCTGGACTGGCTGGTATTCCGTTTATATGCTGCTGGGTAGCGGGCCGGTGGGCCGCCCTTACGTCAAGTGCTGCTTGCAGAAGTCGGTAATAGCCGTGTAGCAGCGGACTTTGTTCTCGTACTTGATCACGTCGTGGCCCTCGTCGGCGAAGACCAGGTACTCCACCTGCTTGCCCGCCGCACGCAGGGTCTCGACCACGCCGCGCGATTCGGCTTCGACCACGCGCGGGTCGTTCGCGCCCTGGATGACCAGCATGGGCGCGCGCAGGTCCTGCATGTACGTCTTGGGCGAGCGTTCGAGCAGCAAGGCGCGGTCGCGCACCGGGTGGCCGAGCGCCTCGTAGAAGTAGGGCTTCCAGGTTTCGGGGATGCGCTCCAGGAACGATGTGACCAGGTCATACGGCCCAAACATATCGACCGCCGCCTTCCAGAGGGTCGGGTGGCGCATCGCCAGGGTCAGCGTCATGTAGCCGCCATACGAGCGGCCCATCACCGCCGCCCGCGTCACGTCGAGGCGCGGGTCCTGCGGCAATACCTCGGTCATGGCGTAGACGTGGTCCTGGCGGTCGGCGCCGCCCCAGTCGCGGTCCACGCGCTTGGTGTAGCTCAGGCCGTAGCCGGTGCTGCCGCGCACGTTGGGCACGAACACCGCGAAGCCGTTGAGGGTGAGGAACTGGATCAGCGGCATCGAGAACCAGGCGAAGTCGGGCCGCTCCTGGCCCTGCGGCCCGCCATGCACATAGTAGACCAGCGGGCGCGGGCCGGTGAAGCCCAGTTCTTCGGCGGGCAGATAGAGCCGCGCCGAGATACGCAGCCCGTCGAACGAGGTGAACGAGGCGTCCTCGCCCGGCGCCAGGTGCGCCTGCGGGATGCCCAGGATGCGCTCGTTGGTGTGGCGCACCACCTTGTCGCGGGCCGGGCCCTCCACCGTATAAAGCTGCGTCGGCGACGTGGCCGTGGAGAAGGCCAGCACGAAACGGTCGCTCGCCGGGTCGTAGTGGATCGACTCCATCACGCCGCCGGCCAGTTCGCCCTGCCCGCAGACCACCGCGTCGCAGGCAAAAGCGCGCGCCTGTTCGTTAAACGTGCCCTCGTAGGCCCAGCTTTCGCCGTCAATGTTGTAGTGCAGCAGATAGCGGTCGTCGCGCGTGTGTTGCAAGTTCATCAGTTCGCCCATGCCGGTATGCACGGTGCCGGTGATCGCCACGGGCAGCACCTCGCCGGGGCGCTCCAGGTCGAGATAGCCCAGGCCATAGCTATCCTCGAACAGCGACGTGGTCAGCAGCAGGCCGCGCTCGCCCGGCGCGAACTCGACCGCGCCGAAGCCCGACAGCGCGGCTTTCTCGCCTTCGGCGCGCTGCTCGATGGGCGTGCCGTAGAGCAGTTGCAGGCCCTCGCGGCCCTGCCGCCAGAGCTGGAGGACAATATCGCCCACCGTGTAGCCGGTCGCCACGACGATGCGGGTCTCGTCCTCGCTGATTGCCGCCGGGTAGATCTCCCAGCGGCTCTCGCCGATCGGGGTCAGCGCCCCGCTCGCCAGATCGCCGATCAGCGTGCGGTTCACGGCTTCGGACAGCGACGCGGCGACCATGTAGAGCTTGCGGCTGCCCTCCGGCCCGTGCAGGGAGAAGATGCGCGCATCGGTGATCGCCGGGAAGGCCGGCTCCGGGAAGCCGCCGTCCAGCGGGATCAGCATCGGCTTGTAGATCTCGTCGCCGTCCTTATCCACGACGACCATGATCTTGCCCAGGTCGGGGTAGACATAGTAGGGCGTGCCGCCGGTCAGATCGGGGTTTTGCAGGGCGATGTCGGGCGGGATCAGCGGCTCCGGCACCCCGCCGCCATAGGGCATCGTGTAGAGGCTGAAGCGCCCGCTGAGGTTGCTGATAAAGTACAGGCGGTCCTGCCACAACTGGGGCGACAGAAACAGCCGCGCCGCCAGTAACGACTCGATTCTAGGCATACAAGATGGCTCCTTCAGGGCAAAATCGGCGTGGTGCCCCCATTATGCGCCTTTCCCGCGTTCAGGGCAAGTCTGCCGCGGGCCAACCTCTCCCCGGCCCCACCCCGCCGCGCCGAGGGGAGTCGCGCTTTCCTGCCTTTCCCCCCTTCCCGCGGCGGGAAGGGGGGCAGGGGGGTTAGGTTGGTTCCCCACCGGGATGCCCCCGCTTGGACAGCCCGTGCCCGGATCGTGTACAATCGCGGCGATGACAAGGCCGGCGTTGCGCACAAGGGAGGGGATTGTGACCGAGGAGGACCTGAGACAACAACGACTGTATAACCTGGGCCTGAGCGGAACGCCCTATGCGACGCCCGCCGCGGTGGTGGCCGCGCTGGGCGCGGTGCAGGCGCAGGACTACGGCGGGGCCGCGTGGGCGCTGGGCCTGCGCCTGGCCGGGGCGACCGCGGCGACCATCGACGCGGCCCTGGCCGAGGGATCGATTTTACGCACCCATGTGCTGCGGCCCACCTGGCATTTCGTCACCCCCGCCGACATCCGCTGGATGCTGGCCCTGACCGGGCCGCGCGTGCAGGCGGCCATGGCCTACCAGGCCCGGCAACTCGAACTCGACGGCGCGACCTTTGCCGCCGCCCAAACGGCTATCGCCGCCGCCTTGCAGGGCGGCCACTGCCTGACCCGCGCGGACCTGAGCGCCGTGCTGGCGCGGGCTGGGATCGCCGCCACGGACCCGCTGCGCCACGGGCACCTGATCATGCACGCCGAGTTGGAGGGGCTGATTTGCAGCGGCCCCCGGCAGGGCAAGCAAATGACCTACGCGCTGCTGGACGAGCGCGCGCCCGCCGCGCCGTCCCTGACCCGTGACGAGGCGCTGGCCGAACTCACCCGGCGTTACTTCACCAGCCACGGTCCGGCCACCATCCCCGATTTCGTCTGGTGGTCCGGCCTGACCACCGCCGACGCCCGCGCCGGCCTCGCCCTGGCGGGCGGGCACCTGGTACAGCAAACGGTGGACGGGCGGACCTACTGGTTTGCGCCACCCGCGCCGCCCGCCCGCGCCCCGGCCCCGGCGGCCTACCTGCTGCCCAATTACGACGAATACATCGTCGGCTACACCGACCGCAGCGCCGTGTTCGAGCCTGTGGCGCACGGCCTGGACCCGCGCGGCAATATCCTTTTCAGCCACACCATCGTGGTCGGAGGCCGCGTGGTGGGCACCTGGAAGCGCACGCTCAAGAAGGACGCCGTGGTGCTGGAAACAAAGCTCCTTGCGCCCCTCTCCGAAGCCGTCACCCAGGCCGTAGCCGCCGCCACCGCCCGCTACGGCGCGTTCCTCGAATTGCCGGTCGTCGTCTAAAGACGAGTCCGTCTCCCCTTGCCCGCGCCGTCACTCGTCGCCACTCAGCACTCAGCAGACCGTCACTGACGAATTGTCACTCTGAGCGCAGCGAAGAGTCTCGGCGTTTGGGCTACGAGACGGAGATTCTTCGCTCCGCTCAGAATGACAAATCTTCGATGACAGACTACTCAGCACTCAGCACTCAGCACTCAGCACTCAGCACTCGTCCCGCCCGTGGGACATCAGCAGCGGGGCGACTACATCTTTGGACCGATTGACTTGCTGCGTGACTCGCATATACTTAGTTTATAACTATTGTGCGAAATTTCACAATCCAGCGAGATTGGCTGAAGAACGGAGTCACGACTATGGCTGTCCAGGTTGCCGGGAAGCCGATTCCCACCTTTCCCGAACCACCGCTGATCGGGAGCATGCGCGCTTTCCAGAAAGATCGCCTGGGCCTCTTGTTGCGCGTAATGCAGCAGTGTGGCCCGGTGGCGCGTATCCATTTCGGCCCGTTTCCCATGCTGGTGCTGAGCACGCCCGAACTGATCCAGGCGGTGCTGGTGGACCACGCGGCGGATTTCGATAAGGGCCTCGCGCTGCACCGCGCCTTTACGCCGGTGGTGGGCCAGGGGCTGATCAACAACGAGGGGGAAAGCTGGCGGCACCAGCGCAAACTGATGGCCCCCGCGTTCACCTATCGCCACATCGCCGCCTATGCCGATACCATGGTCGCCTACGCGGAGCGCGCGCAGCAGGAGTGGGCCACCGGCCAGGTGTTGCGCATCGACCAGGAGATGATGCGCCTGACCATGAGTATCGTCGGCAAGACGCTGTTCGACGCCGACGTGTTCGACGAGAGCGACGAGTTGGGCGCGGCGGTGACGGAAGCCGTGGCCTTTATGCAATACACCATCAGCCACCTGTTCCCGGTGCCGCTCAGTTGGCCGCTGCCGCGCAACGCGCGCACCCGCCGGGCGCTGGCCGTGATCGCCCAGCGACTCCAGGCCATGATCGAGGAGCGCCGGGCCGCCGGCGTGGACCGGGGCGACTTCCTGTCGCTGCTGCTGGCCGCCCGTGACGAGACCGGCCAGGGCATGAGCGACGAGCAGATCCGCAACGAGGCCATGACCCTGTTCCTGGCCGGGCACGAGACCACGGCGAACACGCTCTCCTGGTGCTGGTATTTGCTGGGCCAAAATCCCGCGGTCTACGCGAAGCTACAGCAGGAAGCCGATACGGTGCTGGCCGGGCGCCCGCCCACGGTGGCCGATGTGCCCAACCTGCCCTACGCGCTCCAGGTGTTCAAGGAAGCGCTGCGGCTCTACCCGCCCGCCGACTCGATCAGCCGCACGGCCCTGCGCGACGTGGACCTGGCCGGCTATCCGCTGCGCAAGAACGGCATCATCGTCATCCCGATCTATGCCATGCACCGCAACCCCGCCTACTTCCCCGACCCGGAGCGGTTCGACCCGGAGCGGTTCACGCCGGAGAACGAAAAGCGGCTGCCACGCCACGTCTACATGCCCTTCGGTGCCGGGCCGCGCATCTGCATCGGCAACCACTTCGCGCTGATGGAGGGCCAGTTGATCCTGGCGACGCTGGCCCAGCGGGTGCGCTTCGAGGTGGGCGCCGGGCAGCACCCGGTGCCCGAACCGGTCTTCGCCGTGCGCCTGGGTGGCGGCTGCCGGGTCATCGTCCACCGGCGGCCGTAGACGGGCTGGGCGCTGAGGGGCCACGGCTCGATTAAAATCGGGCCGCCGGCCCCTCCGTGCCGCGTGGAGTCCCGATTTTAATCGGGCGGGCCGCCCCCAGCGCCCAGCCGGCCCGCGGCGCGGTCCCGGCCCCATTACGCCCGCGGCCAGCCCGTGTCCTTCAGTTTCGGGGTGCCTTCCGGCACGGGGCACCCCGCGGTGAGGCAATCGCTGCACTCCGGGAAGGCATCGCGCCCGGTGCGCGCCGCCGGACCGGGGCCGTTGTGCAGGCAGAGATCCTGTTGGGTGCCCGAATAGCAAACGCGCACCCCGAGCGCATTCAGCGTCTGGCCCGAAAGGTCCTGCATGGCCCGCGGACTCATCTCGATCACTTCCTTGTCGATCTTGCCCGCGCAGAACTTGGAAGTGACCTTGCTTTCCCCAAACTTGTCGCCGGGGATCGTGTCCGAGCACAGCACCTGCACTTCCTGATCGCCCCAACTGACTGTGGCGATCTGGCGCTGGTGCGGCGCGTGGCAGGAGGCCGCGCCGTTCAAGCCCAGGCTGTTGCGCGCATAATCCTCCAGCGCCCAGGGCCAGCTATTGCAACAGTTGTACGCCTTCCAATTCTTGCCCTCACCGCGTTCATGAACGCCCTGCACGAAGCCCCACTTGGAGCAGGTGGTATCCTGGCCCCAGCGCTGGGCGCAGCCGGTATGGCACTCCGGCGGGACCGTTTCATGGGCTGTGGAGGAAGACCGCATGGTCGTCTCTTCCTCGGTGGGAATATCGAGCGACGGGACGGGTTCTTGATCCGGCGCGCGCTGCAACGCAGGGGGTTGCCCGCTGGGCGCCGGCGCACGGCTATGGCCCATGCCTGGTCCCGCGCCCTGGCTCACCACTCCATCCGCCGTGGCGTCCGCCTGGCGCTCCAGCGCGCTGCCCGGTTCGCCAATCAGGCGCGGCAGGGCATCGGAGGCCAACCCTTGCTGAAGCGCATGGGTCAGTTCATGCGCGAGCAGGCGGCGGCCCGGCTCGGTCGCGGGGGCATACTGGCCCGCGCCGAACACCACGTGCCGCCCGGCGGTATACGCCAGGGCTTGCACCGCGCGGGCCGAGTCCCCCGCCCGCGCGTCGGCGTGTACACGCACCTGGCCGAAGTCGTGCCCGAACCGCCGCTCCATAAAGGCCCGCGCCGCCGGATCGAGCGGTTGGCCGGGCGCGCGTAATACCTCGTGGACAATCGGCGGCACGGTGGGGTCGCCCGCGGCGCCGGCCGGGTCGCGTTTGGTCTGCAAGCGCGTGTCGTCCTGATCGGCTTGCTCCGCCTGGCACCCGGCGCACGCGCCGCCGCAGGCACAAGCCCGCTGTAATTGCGGCTCAACCATACGCGTGATTGGGCGAGGGGTACGCTCCGCGTCCCGCTCAGATGCGTCCTCCGGATGGTCAATCGCCGGTGGCATCTGTATCGCTTCCGCCGCGGATGGGTATATGGGCGTCCGGCCATAATCGTGCCCGGCGCCGGCTGTGGGCGCCTGCAAGGGGAGGATAGAAGGCCGGCGCTGATCCGGCCCCAGCGTGGCCGGGTTGGGCCGCGCGACACCGGAGGAGACCCGCGTTTGCGGTAGATTCTGCGGTTGCGCCAGGGTTAGCATACTCTACCTCCTATCGAGGGCCGCGGCGTTGCCTGCCTGAAGCGCCGGAACTGAACGGAGGGCGGGGAGGCGGCTGACGGATCAGGCTTGCGATCATTATAGCACCTGTTTTCCCCGTTTTGCCCGATCCGATAAGATTAGATGGCCGTCAGCGGCGCGCCGGGCCATCCCGGCCCCTACACCGTTAGGCGGCGGGTCCTGAGCCGGTGGGCGTGGGCGCTGTCCAGTTCTGTTGATTGCTTGCCGTGGCGCCGCGCACATTCGGGACGACAGCGCTGCCGCGGGCGGCGCTCAGCACCGTCGCGGTTGCGGCGGGAGAGTAGTCCATCTCGGCGAGCAGGTCGGGCGGCAGGATGGTGCACCAGCGGTCCAGGGGCAGCGGCAGCGTCCACAGCGACGGCTCGTGGGGCGCCGCGAGCGCGGCCAGCAGCGTCTGCGTGAACACGCCATGGTCCGCCCGTTCGTGGGCGGTTTGCGTCGCGGCGGCGCTGCACAGAAACTGCACCTGCCCCAGGCGGAACTCGGTCATCAGCCGGGCGCGCGCCGTCGACTCGGACAGGGCAATCGCCCCGGCGTGGCAGGTGTCGAGCACGAAGGCGAGGGGCGCGGGGTCCCGGCCGCAGTCGGCGAGCAACCGCGTCGCTGGGTAGGGCGCGTCGTAGGCGTAGAGCACCAGGCCGTCGGCTTGTTGCCCGCCGTGGCCCGCGAAGTAGAACAGCAGCGTGTCGTCGGTGGTCTGGGCGGCGGCGCAGGCGCGCAGCGCGGCCCGGATGCCTGCCCGCGTGGCCCGCGGCCCCAGCAGCACCCGCACCTCGGCCAGCGTATGATCAGGCAGGCCGGCCCCGGCCAGCAGCGCCGCGAATTGCCGCGCGTCGGACTCCGCGCCGCGCAGCCCCGGCAGTTGCAGCCGCGATCCCGCATAATCGCACCCGGCCAGCACCGCAAACAGGTGGCTCATCGCCGCACCCTCCCTTCCGTCTGTCCTGTCCGCGCCGCATGCTAGCACGCCCGGCCGCGCGTGTCAACGACCCTCTCTGTCCCCGCCCTGGATTATTTCACCGCGAAGGAACGAAGGACGCGAAGGATTTATGCAGTTTCGACAGGTCGACAAAGAGACGAATGCCTCAACCAATAGAACCAATAAGCGCACTCTCCGCGTCCTTTGTTCCTTCGCGGTGAACTCGTAAGCAGGCAGCGGACAGGGTGCTTGACAACCGGGTCGGGCCGGTGTATCATCTTGGCTCCAAGGGGGGCGGCTCTTCGGCTTCTTTGCATCCAGCACCGGCGTGGCGGCGCCGGCCCGCACGGGATTCCCTTGCGCCGTGCGGCTCCGGCTGCGACCCGCCGGGGTGCCCGGCGGCGCGACCGAGGCAATCCAACACCGCGATAGCTCTGTTTCCCCTCTGGTATCGGACGACGGCTCAGCGCAACCAGCACAAGGAGGTGATTACCCAGCACCGGCACCGGCGCCGGCCAGGCAGGTCTTGCCCCTCCGGCCCGGCACGCACCTGTCGATTGACTGTGAACGCTATCGGGTTCGACGAACAGGAGGCTCAACCCATGAGTCGCAAACATATCTGGTTCCTCGTCCTGCTCATCTTCGCCCTCGTGCTGCCGGCCTGTGGGGATGTAGCCGCCACGCCGACCGCCGTGACGAGCACCAATCCCAGCGGCGGGAATACGACCACGGAGGCCACGGCCACCAGCGCCCCGTCCGGCGGCAGCACGTCCAGCGGCGGCACCGCCGGCACCTTGAACGGGGTGACCCTGCCCGCCGACGCCGCCCCGCCCGACCAGCAGGTCTACATCGTCCACTACGACAACACCGCCGACTTTACGACGGTCGATTTTTACGAGTCGGTCTACAAACGCGGCGGCGCCATCAGCGATGTGCTCTCCGACCCGCTGGTGCGCCTGGATAAGAACTTCAAGGTCACGCCCGGCGCGGCCACCAAGTGGGAGGTCGACTCCACCGGCCTGGTCTGGTCGTTCCACCTCGACCCCAACCTGATGTGGTCGGATGACACGCCCGTCACGGCGGACGATTACGTCGCCACCCTGCGCTACGGCGCCGATCCCAAGCACGCCTGGGACTTCACCTGGTACTTCCAGGGCGTGATCAAGAACTGGAGCGAAGCGGTGGCCGGCACGGTGCCGCTCGACCAACTGGGCGTCACCGCCGCCGATCCGCACACCTTGCAGATCACCACCGTGGCCCCGGCGCCCTACCTGCCCGCGATGCTGCTCTACAGCGATCCCCTGCAGAAGAAGGCGCTGGAAGCGCACGGCGGGCTGTACAACTCCGACCCCGCCACTTCCGTCTCGTCGGGGCCGTTCGTGCTCAAGGAGTGGCGCAAGGGCGACCGGCTGATCTATGAGGCCAACCCCAAGTACAAGGGCAACAACAAGCCGTTCATCCAGAAGCTGATCGTCATCGGCGCCGCGCCGTCCACCGATTTCGCTTCCTACCAGGCCGGCGAAATCGACTTTGTGACCGGCTCGACCCTATCGCCCGCCGACAACGAGATCATCGCCAAGGACCCGGCTCTACAGAAGGAAACCCACCCGCAACCCAACGACTTCCGCACCGACTATCTGTTCTTCGACGACCAGAATCCGCCCTTCAACAACGTCAAGGTCCGCCAGGCCTTTAGCCATATCGTGGACCGCGACGCGCTCATCGCGCAGATCATCAAGCCGAGCCAGGGCATCCCCGCCTACTCGTTCCTGATGCCCGGCTTCCCGGCCTCGAACTCGCAGGGCCTCAAGGACATCCAGAACTACGACCCGGCAAAGGCCAAGCAACTGCTGAGCGAGGCCGGCTATCCCGACGGCAAGGGCTTCCCCAAGCTCACCATGTGGCTGCGCAACGAGGCGCCTGTGCGCCAGGCCGTGGCCCAGGCCATTGCCGCGTCGATCAAGCAGAACCTGGGCATCGACGTCGAAGTCTCGAACAAAGAGACCAAGACCTTCACCGACGCTCTCAACGCCAAGCCGACGCAGATCCAGTTCGGCATGGTGAACTACGGCATGGACTTCCTCGACCCCTATAACATGCTGAGCGTGTGGCTGAGCGGCGGGCGGCACAACTGGAACAACACCCAGTTTGACGACATGGTCAAGAAGGCCGCCGCGTTCACCGGCGACCCCGCCGAGCGCACCAAGATGTTCCAGGACGCCGAGAAGCTGCTGGTGACGGATGTGGGCGGCGTCTTCATCTATCACCGCTACCAGAGCGACCTCTACAAGTCCTACCTGAAGGGCAGCGAGCTGGAACCGGATCAGAACGGCGTGGCCGCCATCCACTGGCCCGGCTACTCCAACTTCGACACGGTCATCGGCTCGATGTATATCTCGAAGGACGTGGCGAGCGCCAACCGCAAGATCCCCTCGCCGTAAGGCGGGGGGCGCTAGGCGCCGGGTACGGGGGCGGAGTCGCGGCTGCCCGCCCCCGCATCCGGCGCGGCAAGGGGCCGGAGCATGATTGCCTACTTGATCCGCCGCATCATCGGCCTGGTCATCGTCTTCCTCATTGTCTCGATTGTGGCCTTCCTGTTGATGCACTCGGTGCCGGGCGGCCCGTTCGACGAAGAGAAATCGCCGCTGCCGCCCGCGGGCAAGGCCAATATCCTGCGCAAGTACGGCCTGGACAAGCCGCTGTATGAGCAGTACCTGCGCTATATGGGCAGCGCGTTGCAAGGCGACTTCGGTATCTCGTTCCAGAGTCCGACCGAGAGCGTGGTCCAACTGATCGGCCGCACCTGGCCCACCAGTATGCAACTCGGCGGGCTGGCGATCCTGTTCGCCTTCAGCACCGGCCTGACCTTCGGCATTATCTCCGCCGTCCGGCAAAATACCTGGATCGACTATCTGGTCACGTTCATCTCGACGTTGGGCATCACCGTGCCCAGCTTCGTCATCGCGCTCTGGCTGCTGCTCATCTTCTCGGTGCAACTCCACTGGCTGCCCACCGGCGGCTGGCCGGGCAACGGTGGCGACTGGAACTCCGCGATCCTGCCGGTCCTCACGCTGGGGCTGGGGCCGTCGGCCCTGGTGGCGCGCTACACGCGGGCCAGCCTGGTCGAGGTGATCCGCGCCGACTATATCCGCACCGCTCAGGCCAAGGGCTTGAGCGAACGGCGGGTGGTGCTGGGCCACGCGCTCAAAAACGCCCTCATCCCGCTGATCACCATCCTGGCCCCGCAGATCCCCAACCTGGTCACCGGGACCATCTTCGTGGAGGTGATCTTTCGCGTGCCGGGCCTCGGTAAATTCTTCGTGTCCAGTATCTACCTGCGCGATTACCCGATGATCATGGCGACGATGCTGCTGGTGGCCGTGCTCTGGAGCATAACCTACCTGCTGAGCGACATCCTCTACACCATCGTCGACCCGCGCATCCGGTTGCAATAGGCGGCGCCGGCCCGCCGCCCAACTCAAGGGCACAGGGATGGTTTTGGAGAAGACAACATGAGCCTTGCGGAGAAATCAACCGTAGCCCCGGCGGCGGAGCATATTATGCGTCCGGCCTCGAACTTGTGGCGTGACGCGGCGCGGCGCTTTTTCCGCAACAAACTGGCCGTTAGCGCCCTGGTGGTCATGCTGCTGCTGATCCTGACCGCTATCTTCGCCGACGTGATCGCGCCCGCCCCCTATGACTACTCGGTGCTGGCCGAGGCCAACCAATTCCCCAACTCCCATCACCTATTGGGCACCGACACGGTGGGCCGTGACTTCCTGAGCCGGTTGATCTACGGGGCACGCGTCTCGCTCATCGTCGGCTTCTCGGTGCAGTTCATCGCGCTGCTCATCGGCGTGCCGCTGGGCACGCTGGCCGGCATGTTCGGCGGCTGGGTCGATTACATCATCATGCGCTGGGTCGAGGTGTTGACGGCCATCCCGATCTGGCTGTTTGCGCTGTTTCTGATCTCGGTCTGGCGCAGCAGCGACTCCGCACCGGGCAACGGGCTGCTCAACGTGGTCGTCGCTATCGGCCTGATCGGCTGGGTCGATATCTGCCGGCTCACGCGCGC
>JAICKM010000296.1 GCA_025927935.1 Chloroflexia bacterium
ACCCCGGCCACCTGCTGGCCGATGCCGGCCCCGCCTGGTTCCGCGAGCTCGTGGCCAGCCTGTATCCGAGCCTGCTCTTGCCCAACCTGGAGGAAGGCCGCCTGCTCGCCGGGACGGACGATCCGCCTGCCATCGTCGACCGCTTGCTGGGGCTGGCGCCGCTGGTGGCGCTCACCCTGGGGCCGGCCGGTTGCCTGGTGGGCTGGGGCGCGGAGCGCCGCCATCTGCCCGCCCGCCCCGTGACGCCCGTGGACGCGACGGGCGCCGGGGATGCCTTCGCCGCCGGGTTCGTCACCACCTATCTGATCGCCCGCGATCCGGTGGCCGCGGCCCAGGCCGCCACCGCCGCCGCTGCCGCCGTGGTCGGGCGCCCCGGCGCGCGCTAGCTGCGAAGGCGAACACCAAAAAGAAACCCCACCATACGGTGGGGTTTCTTGCGTAGCGAACTACGAAACGACGGTCCTACAGGGCGCTGGCGATGGTGGAGAAGATGTTGTTGACGGCGCCGCCGAGCAGGGCGAGAATGATGATCACGACGATAGCAATGAGCACCAGAATGAGGGCGTACTCGACCAGACCCTGGCCGCGCTTCCGCAGATCGTTGAGCTTGCGCATCGAAAAATGCCTCCTTGTGAATTATGAGAACAGATAATGATGTATAACGGACGACTCAAGAAGGAGATGGGTCGCTTCTGAGTTTTAAACAGCCATTGGCTGTCGCCGTCGAGTCTTATCATACCGGATTCATCTAGGTGAAGCAATAGCCCGGTAGTCCCAGATTCGCGCGGGACCCTTAGTACTTTCAGGCTATTCCCCTGCCCAAACCCATAGCAACAGGCTGGTCCCGACTCGAAAATGCGCCTGCTATATCCGCTTTAATGACCGAAACCTTACCAATCTCTCCGCAAAACAGATTATTGGCCGTAAGAATCAGGAAGGCGAATTGCGGCAATCTATTGTTGCTTTGTAAGAATTGCGCCCTCATATTTGACCGATAATTGATGCCGGCTTCAGAGATACTTGGTCTAATCACCGCTAACCGGTTCTATTATGCTGCAAAAACAGAGCCGGCCCCTCACGAGGACCGGCTCTGCTCTATTTCAGGTTGTGTGCAGCGTTCCCGCCGCGACTTACTGTGTGATGGGGATACCGGCGGTGACTTTCGTGCCGCGCCCGACGAGGCTTTCCAGCACGATCTGGCCGCCCAGCATGTCCGCGCGCTGGCGCATGGCCGCGATGCCGAGGGCTTTGCTCCGGTCGCTGCCGTCGGCCAATTCATCGACGTTGAAGCCGCTGCCGTCGTCTTCTATCGTGACCAGCAGCCCGTCTTCCTCCATCTCGATATTGACCTGCGCGTGCGTAGCATGGGCGTGCTTGGCGACGTTATTCAACGCTTCCTGCACGATGCGATAGACGGCGACTTCGACCGGCTGCGGTAGCCGCCCCTTAAGACCGAGCACGGCCAGGTTCACCTCGATTTTGTGCTTCTCGGCGAACTGGCGGATGTAGCCACGCAGCGTCGGCTCCAGGCCCAGGTCGTCGAGGATCATGGGCCGCAGATCGAAGATGAAACTGCGCGTGGCTTGCAGCGTGCCGTTGACCATCGTCTTCAGGCCGGCCAGTTCGGCGCGAGCGCGGGCCACGTCGATGTCCAGCAAGCGCTCGCAGATTTCCGCGCGCAGCACCAAGTTAGTCATCGTCTGCGCCGGGCCGTCGTGCATCTGGCGCGAGATGCGCAGGCGCTCGTCTTCCTGCGCCTGGATCACCTTCGTGACCACGTCCTGCTGGTTGACCTCGCGGCCCAAGGCGTCGGCGCGTGTCGCGTTCGCGCGGGAATTGCCGCCCGGCGCGAAGCCTTCCGGCGTCTGGGTCAGCACTTCGAGCGTCCGCTGCACCCGGCTCATCAGCGCTTTGGTGGCTTGCTTTTTGGCCTGGAGTTGTTCGATCTGGCCGCGCATCATGAATAGGCGCATGTCGTGTTCGTGCGAGGTGTTATAGATCGTCTTCATGTCCTGGCGTGTGTAATTGTCCAGGTTCAGCTCCATGTCGCGCACGCGGCTCTTGATCGCGCCTTCGCGCTGGCCCAGTTTGTCGACTTCGCCCTGCACCTGGCGCAGCAGCAGATCGACCTCGGTGTTCTCACGGTTCAACGCTTCAAGTTCCTGGCGCAATTCCTGGTTCAGGCTGTTAATGCGTTCCTGGAACTCGGCCGGGCTCATCTGGCCGGTAGGCATGGGGCTCATTGCGGGTTCTCCCTCTCTAGATCGTGACGGGGTACGTTCGCCGGTACGGTGCTATTATATGGCACGGGCCGCGCCCAGCGCAACACCAGGCTTACTTCGCCAGGTCCTCATAGGTGCGGAAGGACTGGACGGCCAGGTTGATCTCGTTGATCGCGGTGTACGCCTGGCCCAGGTTGTAATACGCCTGGGCGTATTCCGGCTTGATCTGGACCGCGCGGCGGAATGCGTTGATCGCCTCTTCGACGCGTCCGGCGTTCTTATAGGCCGTGCCCAGGCTGTTGAACGCCTCGGCGTCGTCGGGGCGCAGGCGCACGACGGCGACGAACTCGCGCACGGCCCCGGCCCAGTTGTGCTGGGCCTGATAGGCCACACCCAGGTTGTAGTGCGCCTCGGCCATCTGCGGCTGGGCGTCCACCAGCCGTTGGAACACTCCGATGGAGGCATCGAGTTGGCCCGCGGCGGCGTAGGCGGTGCCCAGGCGGTAGAGCGCGCGCCCATGCGTGGGTTGCAGGCGCAGCGCGTCGCGGAACTCGGAGATGGCGGGGTCCGGCTTGCCCAGCGCCTGGTAGACCAGCCCCAGATTATAGTGCGCCTCGGTGAAATCGGGGTTGAGCCGGATGGCCGTGTTCAGTTCGTCCGCGGCACGCTCGTTGTTGCCCCGGTCTTTGTAGGCCACGCCCAGCACATAGTGCGCCTGCGGGTCGTCCGGCGTCAATTCGGCCATGCGCTCGAACTCGGCCATGGCCTCTTCCAACCGGCCCTTGGCGACATAGGCCACGCCCAGGTTGTGGTGCGCGGGCGCCAAGTCGGGCGCATATTGCACCGCGACGCGGAAGGCTTCTATGGCTTCGTCGATGCGCTTCTGGTGCACATAGATCGTGCCCAGCGCGTAGTATGCCTGGGCGTCGTGCCGGTCGCGCCCGATCTGCTGCTGGAGGATACGCACGGCATCCGCGTGGTTGTTCTGCCGCCGGTAGATGGCGGCCAGTTCGTGCGCGGCCTCGGCGGGGGGAGCGGGCGCGGCCAGCGCCTGTTGCAGGTGGCCGATGGCCTCCGCGTCGTTCATGCGCGCCAGCGCCATGCCTAGCCGGAAATGCGCCTCGGTGTTGTTTGCCTCCAGCCTCAGCGCCTGGCGAAATTTCTCCGCGGCTTCAGCGTAATGCTGTTCACCGTACTCGGCCAGGCCCAGGTTGATAAAGGTCTCCGCGTTGGCCGGCTTGAGCGCCGTCGCTTCCTTGAATTGGGCCACGGCCTGGTCGAGGCGGCCCTGGCTCTTGTACAGCACGCCCAGGGCATAGTGCGCCTCCGGGAAGTCGGGGCGCAGCCGCAAGGCCTCTTTGAATTCGTCGGCGGCGGCGTCCACCTGGCCGTCGGCGTTCAGCATCAGCCCATAATTGTAGCGGGCATCGGGGTTGGTGGGCCGCAGTTCGATGGCGCGCATCAAGGCCGCGCTGGCCCGCGCCATCCAATCGCCCCGCGCGCCCGTTTCTCCGGCGTTCGTGCAGGCCACGGCCCGCTGGTTATAAAGCGCGGCCAGGTCGCTGTAGACATCGGCATAATCAGGGCGCAGCCGCAACGCTTCCTGCAACTCGTCCTCCGCCGCTTGCGGCTGTCCGGCCCCGCGATGAACCAGGCCGAGCGCCCGATGAACCGTGGCGTTGTTCGGGTCGCGGGCCAGCAAGTCGCGGAAGACCCGCTCAGCCGGTTCCAGTTGCCCCTGGCTGAGCAGAACCACGCCCAGGTTATAGCGGCCCAGTTCCAGCTTGGGGTTCAGCTTCAACGCTTCGGAAATCCGCTCGTGCGCCCGGTCCAGCCGCCCCAGCGCGTGATAGACCAGGCCCAGGTTGTGCTGCGCGTCGGCCAGGCGCGGCGCGGCGCTGATTGCCGCCTCATAGGCCGCGGCGGCGGCGGGCAGATCGCGCAGCAGGAAGAGGGCGGTGCCCCGGTAGAAGTGGGCCACCGCCACCGCGCTGAGCGGGGTCTCCGGGGGTGTATCGTGGGCGACCAGCGCCGCGATCAAGGCCAGGTTCCACTCGTTGAGCGCCTGGCGATAGAGCCGCGAGGCATAATAGGCCAGGCCGGTGAGCATGCTCAGCACGAGTTCGGGCCGGGTGGGCGAGATCGGCCCCAGCGGGAACGCCGTCAGCCCGGCCAGCCGCAATTCGGCATCTTCGGCCTGCGCGCGCTGCTCCGGATTGGTCAGCAGTTCCACATAGGTCCAGACCGCCGGGTCGCTGCCGCCGCGCACCACGCCCCAGAGCGTGGCGTCGGCTTTCACGCCGACGGCCAGGGCGCGGGCCGTAGCCGAATCGGGCGCGAAGCCGGCGACGGTAGGCACGATAC
Organism: Chloroflexia bacterium; assembly: GCA_025927935.1. The sequence continues at coordinate 4,587 of JAICKM010000296.1, forward strand.
CGCTCACGCCCGTATCGGTCCAGCGGGTCAGCAGCGTGGTGTAAAACCACTCCGTGGCCGCGGCGGCGCGGGTGGGGAGGGGGCGCGGGTGGGGCGGCGGCGGGGGCCGCTCGGCCAGGCCGTCTTCGACGGTCTCCGCCGGCAGTGCGGCGGCGGGGCGGGCCAGCGTCGTGATCGTCGCCCCGCCTGCGGTGAGCGGGGGCCGGTGGATCGGCGCGATAACGCTGCCGTGCGGCGAGGCGGCCATGGCGCCGCTGTCGCTGCCTTGCACGCGGCTACCCACGTGCGCGGGACTCGCGCCGTTCGCCGATGCTGTCGTGCCGTTTGCGCGCAGGCGCAGGGCCGGCCAGTGGCTGGGCAGCGGTAAGTTGGCCGGCAGCACGGCGCGCGCCTGATCCCACGTCGAGCGCTGGCCCGGCACAATCTGCCAGCCGCTGCCGTCCGGTTGCAATTCGCCGAACTGGGCAATCGCCAGCACGAACTGCCCGCTCGGCGGTTTCGGCTGGGGCACGTTCAGCAGCACCCAACTGATCAACAATACGGCGGCGACGAAGGCTTTGAGTACGACCCAGAACCCGCGCAACGGGCTGCCTTCGGGAATCGGTGTGATGAGGTTGAACAGCACCACCAGGATGGCTAGCCCCAACAGGGCCAGGCCCGCCGCGGTGATGGTGCGCTGGAATGACGAACCACTTCCCTGCATATGCTCCTCCCGCCAACGGGTGGACTTCGCGCTATTATAGCATCTGGTTGCCCGCGCTGTAAATCTACATCATCCGGCCTATAGTCATAGCAGAACATTTGTACTATAATAGATCGGGATGGCGAGATCACGCCCGCCCCCCGTTCCACCCCTGCGTCTCTTTTCGCGGCTATTGATTCCCCATGCGCAAAGGAGGTATTTAATGGCAGCTCACCCAGTTGTTCACATTGAAATCCCAGCCAAGGACACGAAAGGCTTGGCGCAGTTCTACCGCGATCTGTTTGGCTGGGAACTGCACCACGAACCCAGTGTCGATTACTGGATGTTCCGCGCCGAGGGCGGCCCTGGTGGCGGCTTCGTCAAGGTCGGTGAGACGGATCCTAGCTCTCATATGCAGTACAAGCCTGACAGCCTGCTCGTCTATGTCGATAGCGACGACATCGAGGCCGACCTGGCGAAAATCGAGTCGCTGGGCGGCAAGACCGTCCTGACCAAGACCGAGATTCCCCAGACCGGCTGGTTCGCCATTTTCACCGACCCTACCGGCAACCACCTGGCGCTCTACACCGCGATGCAACCCCAGTCCTGATCGCACTTCCCGGCGCGGAAAGCAGCGACGCAGTCCAGCGCGGACTGCGTCGCTGCTTTATATTTTCGTGACGTTCGGTGGGTGGCTTAGCCGAAATAGCCAAGCTCGTCCTTGGCGTCGTCGCTCATCATGGCCGGGTGCCACGGCGGGCTGAAGACGATATGCACCTGCACCTCGTCGATATCCTCGAAGCGGCTCAGCGACCGGCGCACGTTGCTGACGATCTCCGGGCCGAGCGGGCAACCCGGACTGGTCAGCGTGGCCGTCACATCGACCTTGTTGTTCTCGACAATGATGCTGTAGACCAGCCCCAGATCGACGATGTTGATGCCTAACTCTGGGTCGTAAACCTCTTTCAGGGCTTCTCGCACCTGGTCTTCGTTGGTGGTCATGGTTGTCATGGCTAAACTCCTTTGCAATCCCAGCGGCCGATCCATGGCCGCAATCGCGCTACTCGTCAAATAAATACGTCGATTCCTGGTAATAACGGATCTCGTTATCGACCAGTTTCTGCTTGACGTACTCGTGCCACCAGGCGTTTTTTTCCTCCAGGGTCACGATCTGATCGCGCAGCAAATCCAGCGGCACATTGACGCGCAGCGCCCGCGCCGGGATGATATGGCGCGTGATCCCGGTGGGGACCCGCAACCCGGCGCGGGCCAGTTCCAGGATCTCCGCCGGCTGATAGGGCGGAAAGACGATCAGCGCACTCACGTCGTCATAGTCGTCCAGATACGCCGCGATATCGTCGCTGCCCACCCGGTGGATCGCCGTCTCCGGCTTCCCTTTATAGAGATCAACCATCTCCAGCAGGAGCGCCGTCTCCGCCCGCGGATCGAGACGCGGCGCTCTCACCACATAGACCTCGACATCGTGCGCGCCGTGCGGGGGATGGACCAGGTAGGCGACGGCGTCGCGCGCCTCCAGCGCCGCACGGGCTTTCGGCAGCGGTGCTGTCTGGAGTTGCAGCCCCGGTATCGCCCTAATCGCATAGAGCAGCGTGTTCGGCTCGATGCCGGTGATCAGGTGAGTCCAGGTGGTCAGTTGCACGCCCGGCTGATCGTAGCGCACGATCTGGGCCAGCACATCGCGGGCGCCCACGCGACCCAGCGCGGCCGTGCGGTTGGCGCCGTCCATGACCATGAACTGGTTGCTGCCGGGGATGGGCGTGACGATGACTGGATTCTTGAGCAGGTTATCGCCGGCGATGCGGCGGCTTAGACGCTCGACGCGGCGCGGGTCGGCCTGCTCATGCGGGATCACATCGGCCAGCGGCACAATACGCAGATCGGGCAGACCAAACTGGCTGCCGGCGGCCGGCGCCCCGGATGGCGCCGGCGCGGGCGGGGACGGTAGCACCATCTACGCCTCGTCCTCGTCCACATAGGACGTGACCGGGACCCCGGCCTCGGTCAGGGCCATCTTCAGGCCGCGCAGCGCCAGCAGCGCGCACTTCAGCCGCGCCGGCCCCACCTCGACCCCCAGCAAGTCCATCATATCATGCCAGGTCAGTTCCGCTGCGTCGGCCACCGGCTTGCCGACCAGTTCATCACTCAGGATCGAGGCCGACGCCTGGCTGATGGCACAGCCTCGCCCGGTGAAGGCTACGTCGGTAATCACCCCGTCCTGGAGCGCCAGATCGATTGCCAGGCGGTCGCCGCAGAGCGGGTTGTCCACCTCGACCGACACGGTCGGCGCCGGTAAATGCCCCTGGTGATGCGGCTGGCGATAATGTTCGAGGATCACCTCGCGATACAAAGAATCCATACTACTATTGTACCCGATTCCTGCGTGGCTCTCAACCGGGCAAGCCCGGCGAAAAACGCGTGTAATCTTGTGCGGCCTGTCAGATCAGCTTATGCTGCCGCGCCAGGTTGATCGCTTGCACCCGGTTCGCCGCGTGCAACTTGCCCAGGATGGTGGACACGTAGTTCTTGACCGTGCCCTCGGCCAGGGCCAGGTCGTCGGCGACCTCGCGGTTGCTCATGCCCTGGGCCAGCCGGCGGATAATGTCGGTCTCGCGCTCGCTCAGCGGCTCGTAATCGGCGCCGCTGCCGCGCCGGTCCCCCTGGGCGAACTCGAACAGCAACTTGCTCGCCACGGCGGGCTGGATGAAGCGCTCGCCCGCGTGGACGCGCCGGATGGTGCGAATCAGATCGGGCGCGGGGCTGTCCTTGAGCATGTAGCCCATCGCGCCCGCCTTCAC
>JAICKM010000714.1 GCA_025927935.1 Chloroflexia bacterium
GCACCCGCTGGCCCGGCGCGTCCTGCCCTGGCTGCGCGCGCAGGTGCCCTGGCCGCACGGGTTTGTCGCCATAACGCTCGTCGCGGTACTGCTGGTCGGCGCGTTCACCGAGATGATCGGCGTGCATGCCTTCCTGGGCGCCTTCCTGGTCGGGGTGATGCTGGCCGACGGCTCCCCCGCGCAGGAGCAGGCGCGCGCTACTATCCAGCAGTTCGTCATCAGCTTCTTCACGCCGGTCTACTTCGTCTCCATCGGGTTGCGCACGAACTTCATCGCCAACTTCGACCCGGTCCTGGTCGGGGTCGTGCTCCTGATCGCCTGCGCGGGCAAGATCGTGGGTGCGACGCTCGGCGCGCGGCTCGGCGGCGTGGCGCCCCGCCTGGCGCTGGCCGTGGGCTTCGGCATGAACGCGCGCGGCGCGATGGAGATGATCCTGGCGACCGTCGCGCTCGAGTACAAGCTGATCGACGCGCGGCTGTTCGTCGCCCTGGTGATCATGGCCCTGGTTACGTCGCTGCTGAGCGGCCCCGTGATGCAGCGGCTGCTGCGGCGCGCCGTGGTGCCGGAGCAAGAGATGGCGCTGCCGCTAGAGGCGTTGGGCGCCGGCAAGCTGGACTAGCAGCGAGAAAGCCAGTGACGAACATGGGCGAGCGGGTGGCGATCATTACCGGGGCGGCGAGCGGCATCGGCTGGGCGGTGGCCCGGCGAGCGGCGCGGCGCGGCTTTCGGGTCGTGCTGGCCGCCCGCCGGGCCGACCGGCTGAACATGCTGGCCGCACGCATCGCGCAGGATGGCGGCCAGGCATTGCCGGTGCCGACGGACGTAGCCGACCTGGCCGCGCAGGAGCGGCTGGTCGAGGCGACGCTGCGCGCCTACGGGCGGATCGACGTGCTCTTCAACAACGCCGGGCTGCCGCTGCCCGGTCCCTTCCGCGAGGTGAGCGCCGCCGAGTTGCGGCAGCAGTGGGACGTGAACGTCACCGCGGTCGCCACGCTGACCCGCCTGGCGCTGCCCGCGCTCGAGCAGCAGGGCGGGGTCGTCGTCAACGTCGGCTCGGCGCTGACGCGCATCGCCATGCCGGGCATCGGCAACTATAGCCCCAACAAAATCGCGGTCACGGCTCTGAGCGCGGCGCTGCGCCGCGAGCTAGTGCCACACGGTGTCCAGGTCTGCCTGGTCGAGCCGGGGCCGGTGCGCACCGAGTTTCACGCCCAGGCCCGCCGCCGGCAGATCCTGCCCGCCCGCTTCATCTTGTCCCCCGCGGCCCTCGCCGTGCCCATCGTGCGCCTGTTCGAGCATCCGCGCGCCCGCATCATCGTCCCCGGCTATTTAGGCCCGGTGCTGCTGGTCATGGAGGCCGCGGGTCGGCTCCTGCCGGGCCTGGCCGATTTCCTCGCCGCGCAGCACGGGCGCCGGGGCCAGCTCGACTCCTGATCGGCCCCGGCGCAGTTGTCCCACTACATCCACGCGCGGTTCGCCGTCTAGCGTTCATTTACCCTTTACCGGCGCATCTGTTTACCCATTCGCGGTATAATGATTGCGATACACACCCAGACGACCCGACGGACGCGGACGCGGGTCCAACAAGCAGGAGGATCGCATGCTCGATCACACCACGCTCCGCCGCGCAAGCTTCGGTCTGGCCGCACTCGTGTTGCTCCTCATGGCGCTCAGCCTGACGGCTGCGAGCGCCGTGCAGGCCGCTGTACCTCTTGCTGCGTCCGCCGCCAAAATCGCTACCCCGGCCCCTAGCGGCAGCCCGACAATAACGCCAGCCCCGTCGGCGGTTTGCGGACCACAGGGCTGGCGCGTTATCTCCAGTCCCAATCCATCGACCGTTTACGATGGTCTGTTCGCCGTAGGGGTAGTGGCCCCGAATGACATCTGGGCGGCGGGAGCGTGGGAGCCGTCTCCTGGCGCTCTTGTCCAACCCTTACTCGAACACTGGAACGGCACAAGCTGGAGTGTTGTGCCGAATCCAGGGACGGCGCCCGAGCAGAGCCAGTTCTTCGCCATTGGAGTAGTCAACGCTACCGACATGTGGGCCGCAGGCTATGTACGTCCGGCACAGGGAATAGATCAGACGCTGTTCGAGCACTGGAACGGCAGCGCCTGGACGATCAGTCCCGGATCGCGGTTGCCCAGCGATACGAACGGTAAAGCGCACCCCTTTGTCAAGACACAAAAGGCCCGATTTGAAAGGTAGATTTGCTCCTTTCTGCTTATGAAAGCTTACCTGCCTGTTGGTCGTTGTAGGCCCCGGCCAGGCCGGCCACAGCCCCGTCCTTGTACGGTTGGTGGAACGGTGTCCCGCGCGCCAGAGCGGGACACCGTTCCACCAACCGCCCTGCCCAGCGCCCCTGGCGTAATGCGTGGTCCTCCCGCCCCGCGCTACGCCCTGAGCGCTGGCCCTGCTGCCGACGGCGCTGCGCCGCCGTAGACTTCCGCCGGCGTGCGATAGCCCAACGCTTGATGCAGCCGCTCTTTATTATAGAAGCACAAGTAGCCCGTCAGCCCCGTGCGCGCCTCCCGCGGGTTGGCATAGTCGTGCAGGTACACCTCCTCGTATTTCACGCTGCGCCACAGCCGCTCCACAAAGATGTTGTCCAGCGCCCGCCCCCGCCCGTCCATGCTGATACGCACCCCGGCGGTTCGCAGCAGATCCGTGTACTGCGCACTCGTGAAATGGCTGCCCTGGTCGCTGTTCCAGATCTCCGGCGTCGCCGTGGCCAGGGCCGCTTGCACGGCCCGTGTCACGAACGGCTGGGCCAAGCTCTGGTCGAGTTCCCAACTGACCACATAGCGGCTGAACCAGTCGAGCACGGCGACCAGATAGAGCCAGCCAGCGGCCAGACGGATGTAGGTGATGTCGATGCCCCAGACCTGATTGGGCCGCGTGATCGCCAGCCCGCGCAGCAAGTAGGGATAGACCGCCGCCTGCTGGGCGCACTTGCTGGTGTTCGGCCCCGGATAGATCGCCGCCAAGCCCATTTCGCGCATGTGCCGGGCCACCGCCTTGTGATTGACGGACTGGCCTTCGCGTTGCAACTGCGCGGTGATGCGCCGCACCCCGTAGAAGGGGCTGGCCGTGTAGATCTCGTCAATGCGCCGCTTGCGGGCCAACTCTTGGGGCGACGGCGGCACGGGCCGGTAATACAGGCCGGAACGGTTCAAGCTCAGCAGCGCCGCCTGCGTCTTGAGCGGCAGCTGCGGGTCGGCGCGGTCCAGCAGCGCCAGGCGCTCCGCTCTAGTCAGCTCGGTGACCAACTTTTTTTCCCAGCCACTCGAGTTGAGTGGAGAGCTTGCCGATGCGCGCATACAAGTCCTGGACTTCTTGGGCGTGCGCCGCCTCGCGCGCCGCTTGCTGCTGGGCGGCCTGGCCGGAGAACAAGCTGGGCAGGCCGGCGAGGGCGATCTCGCGCCAGCGGTAGAGTTGATTGGGATGGAGGCCGTGTTCGGCGGCTAGTTGGCCGATGGAACGCTCCTCGCGGAGCATCTGCTGCACCAGCTTGGCCTTGAACTCGGCGCTGTAGTGATTTCTCATGGTCGGTATTCTACCTTAATCGGCGCCATTTTGCTGTCCAGATTCATGGGTACATTATACAGGAGAGTATTGCCTACCAAAAATAGGACTCGCCAGGGGGACCACCCCTCTCGAAGCACTTGGGCAACCGTTAGGACCAATCCGCCGCTGCCCAAGATGAGA
>JAICKM010000137.1 GCA_025927935.1 Chloroflexia bacterium
CTGGAAGGCGCCGATCAGCAGGCCAGCGAGTGGAAGTACATCCCGGTCCGCCGCACCGCGCTGTTCATCGAGGAGAGCCTCTACCAGGGCGTGAAGTGGGTGGTGTTCGAGCCGAACGACGAGCCGTTGTGGTCGCAGATCCGCCTCAACGTCGGCGCGTTCATGCAGGACCTGTTCCGGCGCGGCGCGTTCCAGGGTACGACCCCACGCGAAGCCTACTTCGTCAAGTGCGACAAAGATACCACGACCCAGAATGACATCGACCACGGCATCGTCAACATTGTGGTCGGCTTCGCGCCGCTCAAGCCCGCCGAGTTCGTCGTCATCCAGATTCAGCAGATGGCCGGCCAGGTCCAGGTCTAAGGAGGTAGGCGATGGCACAGTTCAGTGTGAACCCGACCCGCTTCGATCCCTATAAGTCCTTCAAGTTTCGTGTCAAATGGGATGGGCGCTATGTGGCGGGCATCAGCAAGGTCGGCGCACTCACCCGCACGACCACCCCCATAACCCACCGTGAGGGCGGCGACCCCAGCACAAGCCGCAAGTCGCCCGGTCGCACCGAGTACAACGCGATCACGCTGGAGCGCGGCGTGACCCACGACCTGGAGTTCGAGCAATGGGCCAGCAAGGTCTGGAACTTCGGGGCTGGACCGGGCGCGGAGGTCTCGCTCAAGGACTTCCGCAAGGACATCATTATCGACGTGTTCAACGAGGCCGGGCAGAAAGTGCTCTCGTATCAGGTCTTCCGCTGCTGGGTCTCCGAGTACCAGGCCCTGCCCGATCTGGACGCCAATGCCGGTGCCGTCGCCCTCCAGCATATCAAGCTGGAGAACGAAGGTTGGCAGCGCGACCCCGAAGTCGTTGAGCCGGCGGAGCCGCAATTCTCGCCATGAGCCTGGTTCTGCCGGCGGCGCGCCTATCCAATGCGGCGATCCTGGCGGCCTGGGAAGCCGGCCAGGCAGGATCGCCGCTGGATCGGGCCAGCGCCATCCTGTGGTACGCCGTGCCCGACACCCAGCGGCAAGAGCTGGATGCCTGGACCTCCGGCCACCGGGATGCCCGCCTGCTCGACGTGTATGCGGCGACCTTTGGCGACCACATCGCGGGGTTGGTGGCCTGCCCGGAGTGCGGCGAGCAACTGGAGATCGCGCTCCGTCCAGACGACATCCGCAGCCCCTACGGCACAGCGGAGGAAGAATTCGATCTGGGGGATGCCGAATCCGGCTATCGCGTGGTTTTTCGCTTGCCGGCGAGCGCCGATCTGCGGGCCAGTGCGGTACACGAAAGCGAAGGCGTCGCCCGGCGGGCCTTGCTGGAGCGCTGTATTGTACGGGCCGAACAGGCCGGAGCCGCGGTCTTAGCCGGCGATCTGCCGGAGTCGTTGATTGTCCGCGTCGGCGAAGCCATGGCCGAGCACGATGCGCAAAGCGATGTGCGCCTGGACCTGGCCTGCCCGGCCTGCGCGCACACCTGGCAAGCCCGGTTCGACATTGGCGATTTCGTATGGCGCGAGGTGGTGGCGCGGGTCCGCCGGCTCATCACCGATGTGCATACGCTGGCGCTGGCCTACGGCTGGCGCGAAGCCGATATTCTGGCCCTGTCTGATGCCCGGCGCAATATGTATCTGGAGCGATTACTGGGATGAGCGATTACCTGACAAGCCTGGTGCAGCGCGCGCGCGGGGAGACCGGCGTGGTCCGGCCCATCGTGCAACCGGTGTTTGCGCCGGAACGGGCGGACCTACCATCCGTGCCGGCCGGTACCTGGCCGGGCATAGCCGGGCCAGAGATCCCGGCGCCCGCGCCGCGCACCCGCGCCGCCGCGCGCCCCGCGGAAGCCGGTCCACTTCCGGTACCCGCGCCACTACCGGCTGAGCAATCCGGGCCAGGCGATCCGCTATCCCCAGCGCCCCCTTTAAGCCCAGAGGCGAATCGCCTATACCCTACCCCGCTGCCGCCCACATCGGGCGGGCTACAGCCGTCTCCGGCGCAGCAATACACGGTAGAGCACCCAACAAGCGCAAATCCGCCACTATCTATTGCTCTACCTGACTCACTCGCCGGGCCGCAAACGGCTCCATCACCCTTGCAGCCATCCCGGACCCCTGCGGTTGCACCCTTGCCTACCCCGGCGGTGCGGGCGGGTATGCCGGCTATCGATCCGCCCGTGCAGCAAGGCACCGGCGAACCAGGTGTCCGCCGCACCGGGCAGGATGCCCCCGACTTCGCGTCTGTCACCGGGACTCAGCATCCCACCGCGCAAGTAGCGGCAAGGAGACAGGCCGGCCGGCCGCCTGCTGGCGAGCAGATCATCCCTGTGCCGCGCGAGCCGGATCGGCCGGCGGCGCGCCCGGCGACAGCTCCGGCGCCGCGCAGGGCGGCGGCAGATAACCAGGCAGCCCCTCCACCGCCGCCCGCGATTCGGGTATCCATCGGACGGATCGAGGTGCGCGCCATGCTGCCGGCCCCGCCGCTCCCGGCGCCCATACCCGCGCCCGCGCCGTCCGCGCCGCTAGTGACTCTCGACGCCTATCTGCGCGAGCGCACCGGGAGACGTGACCGATGAGCAACCCCTTCGCCATTGCCGCTGTCACCGCCACGTTCGGCCAGTTGCTGGGCCGCGTGACCGAAGACTCCACGCTCGCCGGTGCCGGCGTCACCAACCGCCCGCTGGACAAAGCCCGCGCGGCCGGCGACACCAACCGGCAGTTGAACCTGTTTCTCTATCAGGTCAGCGCGGACCCGGCCTGGCGCAATATGGATCTGCCGTTCCGTAATGCCGGCGGCGAACTGAACAACCGGCCCGTGCTGGCGCTCGATCTCCACTATCTGCTGACCGCCTACGGCCAGAACGACGACGACCTGGACGCCCAGCACCTGCTGGCCCACGCGATGAGCCTGGTCCATGACGAGGCCGCCTTCACCCGCGATCAGGTCCGCGCGGCCCTCATCGCCGAGCCATCCGTCGCTCTGAGCGACCTGGCCGACCAGATCGAACTGGTGAAGGTCTGTCTGGAGACCCCCTCACTGGAAGAAGTCTCCAAGCTGTGGACGACGTTCCTGACCCAATATCGTCTATCTGTGGCCTACCGGGCATCTGTAGTGCTCATCGAGCGGCCCCTGCGGGCCAGGATTGCGCCGCCGGTGCGCGCCGCCAACGTCTACGTCCTGCCGTTCCGCCGCCCGGTGATCGATACCGTCAGCCCGCAGGTGGCGCTGCCCGGCGATCAACTCGTCATCCAGGGCCATAACCTCCAGGCCGATGGGGTCCAGGTGCGCTTCGGCGCCGTGGTCGCCGTCCCGGCGACGCTGACCGACCGGCAGATTACGGTGCCTGTGCCGGCCACGGTGCCGGCCGGTGTCAATACGGTCCAGGTGATACAACAACTCGACCTCGGCACCCCGGCCACGCCGCATCGCGGGTTCGAGTCGAACGTGGCCGCCTTTATCCTGGCCCCGCGCATCACCACGCCGCAGCCGATCAGCGTGGCCCGTGGCGCCACGCTGTCGCTGGCGTTCCAGCCGCCGGTCAGCCGGGCGCAACAGGTAGCGATCCTGATGGGCGACCAGCAGATCACGCTACCCGCCCGCGCGGCGGGATCCGCCCCGGTGACCACCCTGGGCTTCCCGATCCCCGCCGCCTTCCCGACCGGCGATTACCTGCTGCGCCTGCGCGTGGATGGCGCGGAGAGTCCGCTGGAGACGGACACGGACTCGACCAGCCCGACCTTCAACCAGTATATCGGACCCAAGGTGACGATCACATGACCGCCGACGACATGCTCTGGACCGAGGCCAACCAGCGCTACCTGACCGCGGCGCTGGCCGGGGTGCGTGTGCGCCTACAGCAGCAGGCCGCCCAAAACGGCGCTCCACCCCCGACGGCCCCGACGGACGACGCACCGGACCTATCCGCCGGCGCAGATACCGGCGAGTTCCCAGCGGACCAGATGCCGCCTCCCGCCCTGGAAACGCTTTGCGCCGCGTTCGGGGTGTCGCACTTCGAGCGCCAGATCGTGCTGCTCTGCGCGGGCGTGGAACTCGACGCCCGCTTCTCCAGCCTCTGTGCGGCCGCGCAGGGCGACCCGGCGCGCGCCTATCCGACCTTTAGCCTGGCCCTGGCCGCGCTGGACGACCCGCACTGGAGCGCCGTCACGCCGGCAGGACCGCTACGGCGCTGGCGCCTGATCGAAATCGGCACCCTGCCCGGCGTCCCGCTGACGCAGAGTCCGTTGCGTCTCGACGAGCGCATCCTCCATTACCTGGCCGGGGTGCAACACCTGGATGAGCGCCTGGCCGATCTGCTCACCCATGTCCATCCCGAGGCGGATCTGGTGCCGTCGCACCAGGCTATCGCCGGCGACATCCGCGCTGTTCTGGCGCGTTCCAATCACCAGCCGCCGCTCATCCAGCTTTGTGGCGCCGACAGCGGTACCAAGCATGCCATCGCTGCCGCCGCCTGTGCCGCGGTGGGGCTACACCTGTTTGCGCTGGCGGGTGAGGCGATCCCGAACCATCCGACCGAGCGTGAAGGGCTGCTCCGGCTGTGGGCGCGCGAGGCTACGCTCACCACCAGCGCCCTGTACATCGACGCCACAGCCGTCGATATGGCCGACGCCCATGCCGTGTCCGGCCTCAGTGCTTTTCTGGAGCGGGTGCGCGGCGTAGTGGTGCTGGGGACGCGCGGGCGCTGGCCGGCGCTGTTGCGGCCCATGCGCACGCTCGAAATTCACAAACCAGCGCCGGAGGAACAGCGCGCCTTGTGGCAAGCGGCGCTGGGCGAGGCCGCACCCCGCCTCAACGGCCACGTCACCCGCCTGGCAACCGAGTTCAACCTGAGCGCGACCGCGATCCGGGCCACGGCCCGCGAAGCGCTGGACGGCGAGGGTACGCCGGAGATGCTGGCGGCACGGCTGTGGGATGCCGGCCGCGCCCAGGTGCGCCCGCAACTGGACGACATGGCCCAGCGTATTGAGCCGGCCGCCACCTGGCAGGATCTGGTCCTGCCCGAGACGGCGCAGCAGGGCCTGCGCGAGATCGCCGCGCATGTCCGCCGGCGGGCCACCGTGTATGACACCTGGGGTTTCGCCGGCAAAGGCGCCCGCGGCCTGGGCATCAGCGCCCTGTTCGCCGGGGCCAGCGGCACCGGCAAGACGATGGCCGCCGAGGTGCTGGCGGGCGAACTGGGCCTGGACCTCTACCGCATCGACCTGAGCCAGATCGTCAACAAATACATCGGCGAGACCGAGAAAAATCTCCGGCGCGTCTTCGACGCTGCGGAGGATGGCGGCGCCATCCTCTTCTTTGACGAGGCCGACGCCCTCTTCGGCAAGCGCAGCGAGGTCAAGGATAGCCACGACCGCTACGCCAACATCGAGATCAACTACCTGCTCCAGCGTATGGAGCTATATCGGGGCCTGGCCGTGCTGGCGTCGAACATGAAAAGTGCGCTCGATCCGGCGTTCCTGCGCCGCATCCGCTTCGTGATCAACTTCCCATTCCCCGACGCGACCCAGCGGGTCGAGATCTGGCGGCGCATTTTCCCGGCCGCCACGCCGACCGAGGGCCTGGACATGGCGCGCCTGGCGCAACTGAACATCGCCGGCGGCAGCATCCGCAACATTGCGCTCAACGCGACCTTCCTGGCCGCCGACGCGGGCGAGCCGGTGCGTATGCGCCACCTGCTGCAAGCGACGCGCAGCGAGTACGCCAAGGTGGAGAAACCGCTGAACGCGACCGAGATCGGGGGCTGGCTATGATGCCCGACATCGAACTGGACATCGACGAACTGGTGCTGCACGGCTTCGCGCCCGGCGACGGCGAAGGGATCGGCGCCGCGATCCAACGCGAACTGGCCCGCCTCTTTGCCGAGCAGGGGCTACCGGCGGGGCTGGGCGCCGGGGGCGCCGTCCCGCGCCTGGACGGCGGCGGATTCCCGGTCGCGGCGGGCGCGACTACGGACGCCATTGGCGCCCAGGTGGCGCACGCGGTCTACGGCGGACTGGCGCGCGCTGCCAACCCGGAACACACACGATCCTGACTGGCGGCCTGGACCGTCGCGAGGAGCACACGTCATGCGCACCCATCAGCGAGCCGAAAACCACGCAGGGCCAACGCCCATTGCGTTGCCCGCGCTCCGGAGGGATAATCCCGCGGCGGCGCAGGGGGGGCCGACCACGCACCATTACACCGTAGGCGCCGGTCATGATTTTAGCCGCATAAGTGTCCATGACGATCACGGCGCCGGCGCCGGGTTAGACGACGCTGGACAACAGTCCCGCCACGTGAAGGGCACGGAATCCTTCCCCGAGGAAGAGGGCCAGGCTGCCGACCCTGAGCTGAAGCGGCTGGATAACGGATCGGGATCCGGTTCCGGATCGGGGTCCGGCTCCGGATCGGGATCGGGATCGGGGTCGGGCACCAAGGCGGCCACGCCTACTCTGGCCGCCTCCGGCGACGATTATAGCGGCGACACGGCTACCGAGTCCCACAAGAAGATCCGCTTCGACGTGACCATCCCCTCCGGCGTCACAGCGGGCGACTACGCGCTGGTCAATATGGTGAAAGGCTCCATGAAAGACGGCGACGGCAAATTCTTCAAAGCTAAAATGTACGGCAAAACCGTAGACGCCAATTACGCGGACTGGGTGGTCGATTCGATGGACGAAGATCCGGTCTACTGGAGCGACAGCACGGCGCGCTGGCGGTACAAGTCCACATCCACCGGCTTCTATGCCACCGATAATCCTGGCCCGGCGCTTAGCTCCGAGACCGGCGCCGTCTACGCGCTGAAATTCAAAATGGGCCTGTACAAACTGAGCGACGTGCCGACTACGACCACGGGCACCATCAGTGCCACGCCGCTGGCCGAGTATCCCTGGCAATATTCGGTAGTCGTGGACAAGAGCGGCAAGTTCAGCCACCCGGCGATCTAGCCGGCGTGTGCCGGCGGGAGGCACGGGAAGGAGGAGCAGACCTGATGCGCACCTATCAACGACGACCGAGCCATGCAGGACCGGGGATTATCCCGTTGTCGATGCTGCGGCGCCCCGACGCGGACGGCGCTGCTCCCGTGGGACCGGTGACGCGCCACTACCCGGCAGGCGCGGGCCACAACTTCAGCAACGTCCGGGTGCACGACGAGCAGCGCGCCGGGGCCGGGCAACAAATCGCCGGAACTAAGGGGGCCGAAACCCTACCGGACGAAGAGGGTCCGACTGGCGATCCGGAACTCAAGCGCGCCGCTGGCCCCGACGCGGGGGTGCCCACGGATGCCGGTTCCGGCTCGGGATCGGGATCGGGGTCGGGCACCAAGGCGGCCACGCCTACGCTGGCTGCCTCGAAGGATGACTATAGCGGCGATACCGCCACCGAGTCGCACAAAAAGATCCGCTTCGACGTGACCATTCCGTCCGGGGTTACAGCCGGCGATTATGCCCTGGTCAACAAGCTGAAAGGCTCGCAGAAAGACGGATCCGGCAAGGCTTTCAAGGTCACGATGTACGGCAAAACGGTCGATTTTGATTTTGCGGACTGGCAGGTGGATTCGCTGGACGAGGACCCTGTCTACTGGAGCAAGGACGGCACGCGCTGGAGATACAATTCGACCCCTACCGGCTTCTTCGCCACCGACGATCCCGGCCCGGCGCTGAGTTCGGAGACGGGCGCCGTCTACGCGGTCAAGTTTAAGATGGGCTTGTATAAGCTGGCCGACCTGCCCGAGAAGACCACCGGCAGTATCAGCGCCACGCCGCTGGCCGAGTACGACTGGCAATATTCGGTGGTCGTGGATAGCCACGGGAAGTTTAGCCACCCGGCGATCTAGCCGCCGGACCCTGGAGGCACACCGATGCACAAGCACGACAGCAGCAAACGCGACCACATCCGGCAATTGCTGGACGAACTGAACGAATGGGAACAGAAATACGGCATCCGGTACTCCGGCGACCCGCGGCTGAAGAGCACCGGCGAATCCAACGCGCGGATCGAGGACTTGAAGGCCCAACTGGCCGAGTTAGGGGCGCGGGTGCATTGGAACGGAACCGAATATGTGCTGGACGCCGGCACAACGGCGCCCGGCGATCCCGATCAAGCGGCATCGCAGCCAGAGGACGACGCTGACGCCTAAGCCGCGCGGCGCGGCCCGATGATGGAGAACCAAGCATGACTACTTTCCCAGGCTCCCCGCGCTTGCTCAAGGGCGCGATTGTCGGCATCGACCCGCTGAACCCGCTGGCGAGCGTGATCGTGTTCCAGTACAACCCGGAAACGCTCACCCGCACGTTGACCCCGCAGATGGCGGGCGGCACCGGGTCCGACCGATCCGAAGCATTGCGCCTCAAGGGCGCGCCCATCGAGGCGATCACCGTGGCCGTCGAGATCGACGCCACCGACCAACTGGAGAAGGCCGACGCCCTGGCCGTCAGTATGGGCATCTACCCGCAACTGTCGGCGCTGGAGATGCTCATCTACCCCAAGAGCGCCCTGGTCATCGCCAACACTGTACTGCTGGCCCTCGGCACCATCGAGATCATTCCGCCCGAAGCGCCGATGACGCTGTTTATCTGGGGACCGAAGCGGGTGCTGCCCGTGCGCCTCACCCAGTTCAGCATCGCCGAGGAAGCCTACGACGTGAACCTGAACCCGATCCGCGCCAAAGTGACGCTGGGCTTGCAGGTCTTGAGCTACAACGATCTGCCGCTGAGCCACCCCGGCTACGCGCTCTTCCTGGCGCACCAGGTGGTCAAGGAGACGATGGCGACGATCAGCAGTGTCGGCAATATCTCCTCGCTCGTGAGTGGATCCTTCTAGCCCCGCGCCCATCGGAGGACATGTAATGTTCGACCCAACCAGTCGCTACTACAATCTGGAGACCGCGGGCCTGGTCATGCCTGACGGGCGTACGGTCGCCTACGTGCGGCGGCGCTTTCTCCCGCAGGGCGCGGCCATGCCGTTGCTGGTGGAGATCACCGTGGCCCAGGGCGACCGCCTCGACCTGATCACCGCCCGCACGCTGGGCGACCCGGAGCAGTTCTGGCGCGTGGCCGATGCCAACGATGCCATGAACCCGCCCGATTTAACCGCGCAACTGGGGCGCGTGCTGCGCGTGCCCATCCCGCAACCTTGATTCGCCGGATCGCATAAGGAAACTGCCATCATGCTACTGGGCGTGCATTTAACCCTGTTGATCGGCCCGACCATCGCCGTGCCGGCCCCGATCCAGTTGACCGAAGCGCTGCAAAGCGTGCGGGTCTCGCATAGCGACGACCGGCAATCAGGCTTCGAGATCACCTTCCAGATCGGGCGCTCCGGCCCCGCCGACATGCTCGACTACGCGCTAGTCAGCAATCCGCTGCTCAAGCCCTTCAACCGGGTCGTGATCGTCGTGACCTTCAGCGCCACGCCGCGCGTGCTCATGGACGGCATCATCACCCACCAGCAGGTGTCGCCCAGCAACCAGCCCGGCGCCTCCACTATGACCATCATCGGCGAAGATGTCAGCGTGATGATGGACCGCAAGGAGCAATCCGCCGAACACCCCGCCCAGGACGAGACGATTATCGCCCTGAAGCTGATCGCTAGTTACGCGCAGTACGGCCTCATCCCGCTGGTCATCCCGCCGCCCGCGCTCGACGTGCCGATCCCCATCGAGCGCACCCCGGTCCAGCAAGCCACCGATCTGCAATACCTCAAGCAGATGGCCGCGCGCTATGGCTATGTCTTCTACATCACGCCTGGCCCGGCCCCGCTGACCAACACGGCCTATTGGGGGCCGCCCATACGGGCGGGCGTGCCGCAATCGGCGCTCACCCTCAACATGGGGCCGGAGACGAACGTGGACAGCTTCCACGTGCGCAACAACGCCCTGGAACCCACGGTGGTCGAGGGTAAGGTGCAGGACCGCACCACCAATCAGAGCCTGCCGGTGCAGACCTTCGCCAGCCTGCGCCCGCCGCTGGCCGCCTTCCCGGCCTGGGTCGCCAACGCGGCCAACCTGCGCCACGTCCAGTTCCGCGAGAGCGGGGTGAACACCGCGCAAGCCTTCGCCCGCGCCCAGGGCACCATGGACGCCTCCGTGGACGCCGTGATCGCCGAGGGCGACCTGGACGCCACGCGCTACGGCAATCTGCTGCAACCGCGCGGCCTGGTGGGCGTGCGCGGCGCGGGCTACCTGAACGACGGCTTCTGGTACGTCAAGAGCGTGGATCATACCGTCCGCAAGGGCACATACCAGCAGCACTTTACGCTATCCCGCGAGGGCGTCGGGTCGACAACGCCCACGGTGATCCCATGAGCCAGTTTTTCGGCAAGTACCGCGGCAAGGTCGCCAACAACATCGACCCGATGCAGTTGGGGCGCGTGCAGGTCAGCGTGCCCGCCGTGCTGGGCGACGGCAGCCTCAGTTGGGCCATGCCCTGCGCGCCCTACGGCGGGCCGGGCGTCGGCTTCTTCACCGTGCCGCCGGTCGGGGCCAACATCTGGGTCGAATTCGAGGGCGGCGATTCGGATTACCCCATCTGGAGTGGCTGCTTCTGGGGCGTGGGCGAAGTGCCCGCCCAACCGGCCCTGCCCCAGATGAAGGTCTGGAAAACCGACGGCATCACCCTGACCCTGAGCGACATCCCCGGCGCAGGCGGGTTCACGGTCGAGGTCGGCCCGCCGGTGGTGCCCATCCCGCTGAAGATGGTGTTCAACGCCGCGGGCATCGAGATCAGCAACAGCGCGGCCAGCGTCAAGCTGACCCCGGCCAGCGTCTCGCTCAACAACGGCGCCCTGGAGGTGATCTGATGCCCGGCTTTCTCTTGCACGTGGGGGCGACGGTGCTGTGCGCGCACGGCGGCCAGGCCCAACCGACCGTGCCCAACCCGCGCGTGCTGGTGGGCGGGCAGCCGGTGGTCACGCAATCCGGCCCCTATGTCGTCGCGGGCTGCCCGTTTGTGCCGCCGGGCGGCAACGGCCCCTGCGTCACCGCGCAGTGGGTAACGGGCGCGACCCGTGTGCTGGCGGGCGGGGTGCCCGTCCTGATGCAGGATAGCCAGGCCATCTGCGCGCCCACCGGCACGCCTTTGATGATCGTAGTAACCCAGGTCCGGGTAAGGGGAATGTGATGCAGATCGACTACCCATACCATTTCGATAGCCGCGGGCGCACCGCAACCACCGACCAGGACGACCATATCCGCGACCTGATCGAGCAGGTGCTGTTCACTGTGCCCGGTGAGCGGGTCAACCGGCCCACCTTCGGCACCGGCCTGCTGCAACTGGTCTTCGCGCCCAACAGCGACGAACTGGCGACCGCCACGCAATTCCTGGTGCAATCGGCGCTGCAACAATGGCTGGGCGACCTGATCCAGGTCGAGGCCGTGGCCGTCGAAAACGTCGACTCGACCCTGCGCCTGACTGTCCAGTACACCGTCCGGCGTACCCAGCAGCGCCAGGTCGCGCAGTTCTCCCGCGAGGTTTGATCATGGCTACTCAGTACCGCTGCCGCAACCAGGCTCGCCGCATCGCCGTCCGCGAAACGATCGGCGGCGACGGCCAACCGCTGCGCAACGGCATCGACTTCCTGGAGGTCGGCGCCGATCAGCAGACGTTGCGCGTGCATTTCATCCACAACCTGCCGGTCAGCTCCGCCCCGGTGCCGGCGCCCGGCAACGTGCGTATCGACGGCGGCGTGCGCATCAAGGACATCAAGGTCACGGCGGTGACTTCGGTGGACGATGTACTCACGGTCGTGACCGACCGGGCCGGCGACTTCTCCACCTATACGTTGCGCCTGGTTACGTCGCCAACCAACCCCGCGCCGCCCCCGCCGATGGACGTGCAACTGAGCGAGGTGCAATTCACCTTCAAGGTCGATTGCCCCAGCGACTTCGACTGCGCGCCGGAGACGGCCTGCCCGCCCGACCAACCGCCGGAGCCGCTCATCGACTACCTGGC
>JAICKM010000488.1 GCA_025927935.1 Chloroflexia bacterium
ACTCTTCGGCGAGGACAGCAGTGCCTACAGCAATGCGGTCTACAACCTGGGCTGCTTCTACGCCAAGACCGGCCAGGCGGCCCCAGCTATCGCCGCCGTGGGCGAGGCGCTGCGCCGCAATCCCGGCCTGACCGACTGGTCGAAAGAGGACAGCGATCTCGACTCATTGCGCGCCGAGCAGGCCTTCCAGGCGCTGTACGCCGGGTAACACCGGCGCGGGAGTGATGCGGTAAGGGAGTTGCGGAGGAGTGGGCAGGGGACAAGGGAGCGGGGGAGCATCATGGCCTGGCGCCGCGCCTCGTTGGGCGGCGCGCCCTACAGGCCCCGGCTCACGACGCGGGCAACGTCCTCGTGGCCCCGCCGGAGCATGTGATGAAACGGGTGGGCACACCGGCACCGCGCGAACGTCTCACGCGGGCCACCACCCGGCGCGGCGGTTAGCCGCCGATATGGCCCTGTTCGTAGAGCCAGCGCGCGAACAGCAGCCGCTTGTACTCCGGTGTCGCTTCGTCCAACTCGTGCTCGCTGAGGCGGGCGCGGGTGGCGTCGAGGCGGGCGAGTTCTTCCGGGGTGAATTGGTCCAGGTCGAGGGTGCTGTTCTCCACCCCGGACGCGGCATCGCCCGTGGATTCGGGTCTCTCGGTATCCGGCATGTCAAACATGGCGGGCCGTCCTTTCCGTGGGTAACCATCCTGCCGGGCGGTGTGGGCCGGCCCCAGGCCAGGATGGAAGCTGATCCATCCCTGTCGCCTTGCGGCAACAGGTTGTACTTAATGTACGATTCTATGGCGCCGGGCGGCTCGGACAAAAGGTCTCTTTATGCTGCGGCTTTGGATGCAGGCCCCACCCCCGACTAAAGTTGGAGGCGCGACACAAGCGGATGCGGATGTCTGGGAGCATAGCGCATGCAAGATCCCGGCCACGGTCCGCCAAGCCGGCAAGTTCGCCGGCTCGGCGTCAAGAGCCAATTGTCATTCTGAGCGCAGCGCAGAATCTCGTCTCGTGCGGGTTCAAGACGAGACTCTGCGCTGCGCTCAGAGTGACAAGTAGGGCTACAAAGACTACTGAATGCCCGCCGGCCAACGAGGCAGGGGCCGGTTTGAAACCGGCCTGCGTCTCGTGGGGAACCGTGGCGCGCGGGGTCAGTCCGCCGGGGCCAGCAGATCTTGCTCCATGGCGAAGAGGGCGGCCCCGGCGCGGGTCGAGACGCCGATCTTGTTGTAGATATGCTGGATGTGGTTATCGACCGTCTTTTCGGCAATCGACAGGTGCCCGGCGATCTGCTTCATGGAGTGGCCGCGGCCCACCAGGCGCAGCACCTCCACCTCGCGCTCGCTCAACCCGGCCACCAGGTCGCGGCGGGTGGGCCGAGCGTGGTGGCCCGCCGCGGCCAGTACCGCGGAAACCGCATCGCTGTCGAGCCGCCCGGCGCGCGCCTCGCGGCGGAGTTCCTCGGCGGCAGCGGCGGGAGGGCGGGCCGGGCGGTGGGCGCGCGCCTCGGTCATCCCCTGGTAGGCGTCGGCGGCGGCCAGGATGCGCGCCGCGGGCGACAAGATCATGGCCGGGGCGCCCCGGTGGTAGCCTGATCCGTCGAGCCGCTCATGGTGATAGGCGGCCAGCCGGCCCAGGCTGCTCAGCGTGGGCGAACGGGCCAGGACGCGCTCCGTATAGTACGGGTGCATCCGCACGCGCTCCCACTCCGTCTCGGTCAGCGCGCCCGGCTTGTCCCAGATGCTGATCGACACGCCCACGCGGCCCAGGTCATGCAGCCACCCGGCGCGGCGGATGGCCGTCACATCGGCGGCGGGCAGCCCGCAGCGTTGCGCGGCCCCGGCGGCTAGTTCGGCCACGCCGCTCGAATGGCCGAGCGTGTAGGGCGACTTGAGATCGGCGAAATCGGCCATGGCCTGGCAGGCCGTATCCAACTGGTCCTCGGCCAGATAGCTGCGCGCGCCCGGCTCCATCCCCAGCACCGTCTCCCAGGACGGCGCCTCGTCCAGCCCGGCAAACAGCGCGGGGGCTTGCCCGCAGAAGCAGTCGACCATGCGCGGATCGTAGGCCCCGCCGCTGCGCTGGCGGGCCATCCCAACCGCGGCATCCACCCCGCCCAACCGGCGCACCGTAAGCGCGTCCTGGGCCAGGGCTACGATCAGCACTGCCGGGGCGATCTCCTCGCCCTTGAGGCCCCTGGGCAGCCCGCGCCCGTCCCAGCGCTCGTAAAGCTGGCCCAGCGCGACGATGATCGGCGCCTCGAAGCCGAGTCGCGCGCCCAGGCGCTGGGCCACCTCGCAATGCCCGGCGAAGCTTGCCTGGATTTCGGGTCCCGCCAGCAAACCGCGCACAACCTCGCGCGCCAGTTGCAGCGGCGGCGCGCCTGCGTTGGCCTGGCGGATATAACGCAGCATCAGGCTGAGCACGGCGCCCTGGTTGGCGTTGTCTATGGCGGCGAAGTCCCGGCGCATCGCCAGTTCGTCGCCCACGACGGCGGCCAGGGTATGCGTCTCGGCGTTACAGCCGATGTAGCGCAGCAGGGCTTGATAGTAGACTTCGCGCAAGGCGGGCGCGTCCAGGCCCAGGGCTTCGCCCAGGCGCACGGCCAGAACACAGGAGCAGAGGGCGTGTTCCAGCGGGTGGCCCATGCCCAGATCGGTGGCGAGGGAGAGCGCGGCGATGAGTTCCGCCAGGCGCACGGGGGCGGCGCCGTCCAGGTCGTTTCGCATGATGATCCTCAGCAGACAACGCCCGGCGGACCGCACGGGCACGCACGCGGGAGACGGATCCAGCGCGCGCCGGTGGCCGGTCGCCGGTACAGGCCGTAACATGCCGTGGATAGTCCCATGCCGGGGCCGGGTGGGCACCCGTACCCGCGGTATACTGCTGATCCTACTCGATTGCCGGGCGGTGTGCAAGCGGGGCGCCCGGCGGCTCAAGCCGCCGGCCACCCTTACGAAGCCCGCCTGCACGGCCTGCGCCGGGGCCATCCAGCCCGCGCAGGCGGGCTTCGCGTCCGTTGCCCGCCCGTTCACGGGCCGGGCAACGGGCTGCGCCATATGCTATACTGCGAGGGTCCCCGGCAGGCGAGCCGGGCCGGGGGCGGATCGTCACGGCGGTGTCCACGCGCCGCGAGATCACCCACAGGAGGATCGCACATGAAATTACTGGTGCTGGGCGGCACCGTGTTCCTGGGCCGCCATATCGTCGAACACGCGCTGGCCCGCGGCCACGAAGTCACGCTCTTCAACCGGGGCCGGCACAACCCCGACCTCTTCCCCGCCGTGGAAAAGCTGCGCGGCGACCGCGACGGCGACCTGAGCGCGCTGGCCGGGCGCCGCTGGGACGCCGCCGTCGACACCTCCGGCTACATCCCGCGCGTGGTGCGCGCCACGGCGACCGCTCTGGCCGATGCTGTAGCCCACTACACTTTCATCTCCAGCATTTCGGTCTACGCCGATTTCCGCACGCCGCATATGGACGAGAGCGCTCCCACCGGCACACTGGCCGATCCCACGGTGGAAGAGGTCACGGGCGAGAGCTACGGCCCGCTCAAGGCGCTCTGCGAGCAAGCAGTGGAAGACACAGTGCCGGAGCGGGCGCTGATCGTGCGGCCTGGCCTGCTGGTCGGTCCGCCGGACCCCACCGACCGCTTCACCTACTGGCCGCACCGGGTGGCCGCTGGGGGCGAGGTACTGGCGCCGGGCCGGCCCGACCACGCCATCCAGTTCATCGACGCCCGCGACCTGGCCGCCTGGATCGTGCGCATGATCGAGGCCGGGCAAACCAGCGTCTACAACGCCACCGGCCCGGCCATCCCGCTGACCATGGGCGAGTTTCTCGAAACCTGCCGCGTGGCCGCCGGGAACGACGCGCGCTTCACCTGGGTGCCGGAGGCGTTCTTGCTGGAGCGCGAAGTCGGCCCCTGGATGGAGGTGCCGCTCTGGGTGCCCGAAGAAGAAGACAACGCCGGCTTCGACAACGTGAACTGCGGCAAGGCGCTGGCCGCCGGCCTCACCTTCCGCCCCGTGCTCGAAACCGTGCGCGACACCATGGCCTGGGACGCCGGGCGCCCAGCGGACACCGAGCGTCGGGCCGGCCTCAAGCCCGAGCGCGAAGCCGAACTGCTGGCCGCCTGGCACGCCCAGGAGCGCGGCGCGGGCTGACCCCGCCGCGCAACCCGCATCCCCGCCAGGGCGTATAGAGTGTGGGCCGGATGGGCGCGACCTGTCCGGCCACTTTTATGCAACGCCCGCCTGCCTCTGACGAGGCATTGGCGGCGGAAGGGAAAGATCATGTCCAACACACCCTGGTATCTCTGGCCCGTTGTCGCCCTCTGGCGGCTGGTCGCCGCGATTATCGGCCTGACCGGGCGGCTGGTCGCCGTGCTGCTCGGCATCGTGCTGATGATCGCGGGCGGGCTGCTGACGATGACTGTCGTCGGCGCGGTCGCCGGCATCCCACTGATGATCGTGGGCTTGCTGCTGATCGCTCGCGGCATCTTTTAGGGGTAATTTGAGAGCGCCAGTAGAGCGTTAGCAGAGTGCGCTTTGCGATGATGGAGACGTGAATCCATCCACGCTTCGCGCGGAGTCCCCTGCCCGCGGGAGGCGTGCCGCTTGACCCAGGAGGAGCAGCCCCATGGCGATCCAGATCCGGCTCATCGCCGATAATCTCGACGAATTGAACGCGACTATTCAGAAGCTCGGCGCCCAGATGGGCGACCAGATCGAACTGCATATGCCGCGCGACGGCCGCAACGGCGAGTGGATCGTCTACGGCACCTGGACCCCCGCCGCGCAAGCCGGCGCCGAACCTGCGCGCCCGGAGTCCGCCGAACATGCGCACGCCGATGTGCTGGCGCTGCGCCCCAACGAGAGCCGCTGGCAAGCCGCGAGTTAAAGCGCCCGCGCCAACCGGCCTCAACAGAGACGGCCCCGGATCGGAATAAACCAATCCGGGGCCATCTGTGATTCGGGGAAGTGCTAGGGGCAGATCACCGGTCCCGGCGGATCGGGCCATGCGATGGACGCGGCGGGCAGGGCATCCGGGCCGATGCGGAGCGCACCGGGCGGCACCACTTCGCGCACGCTGTCGGGCCGCACCCAGTGCCATTCGACGCCGCCGGTGCCGCCACCGGGTTGCAGATCCAGCCGCACCTGGTGCCACCCGGCGGTCAGGGTTATGGAATCACTCACCTCGCGCGCCCCGGGTGAAGGCGCGCAGCCGTTCGCCACAAGCTGCCCGTCCAGCCAAAGCTGCATAAGCGCATCCCCGCGCAGGATCATTGTGTAGGTGCCGGCACCGGTCTCGACCTGGCCCTGCCAGCGGATGGCGCGGGTGCCGCCTGTGCGTAGCCCCAGGCTGAGCGGCGCCGGATCGTGCGACGGCCCGACCTGCACCACCCGCGCGCTGACAAACGGATCGATGCGGTGGACCGGCGCACCCGGCCCGCTCAGCGTTGCCGCGAGGCCCTGGTTAGGCGGCTCCGGCCAGAGGCGGGCCGTGGGGATCG
>JAICKM010000316.1 GCA_025927935.1 Chloroflexia bacterium
GCGGTTATGCTGAACGGCGGCTGCTGGCCCTCGCGCCCGCGCCGCGCGCCGGCACCGCCCCGACAACCCGCCCGGGCGGCCAACCCCGCCCCCCCGGGTTTGGCCGCCGGGCTTTGTGTGCAGCCCGGCCCCGCTTCCAGCCTATGTTGTCATGCTTCACTGCGTTCAGCATCGCGTCTCCGTGGCGAAGAGACGAGACTCTTCGTTGCGCTCAGAGTGACAAGGCGCATTCACTAGCAACCACTGTTCGCGTAGCGGTGCGTCGCACATCACTGACCACTCGTCGTCCTCAGCACTCAGCACTCGTCGCGGGGGCCACGCGCAGCGCGCCCGCCAGGGCGCCGAGCGCCGTCGCCTCCAGGTCGCTCTCCGGGGCGCCCTCCACACTCGGCCCGTGACCTTCGACCGCGGCGGTCGCCACCCCCTCGGCAATGGTCAGCAACCAGTCCTTGAATTCGGCGGCCTGCGCCGCGGGCACCGTCCGCGCCAGCAGATCGGCGATCTGCGCGCACATCTGGATGGCCTGTTCCAGCCCGGCTGGGCGCATGCCCTGCGGGGCGGCAGCCGGGTCCGCGCCGGGGGTGCCCACCTGGATCTGTTCGCGGGCCAGGCGGGCCGGGTCCTTCGTGCGGCGCACTACCGCCTGGATGAGCGGGTTGCCCGGATAGCGGCGCGCGAGTTGGACGGCGCCGAGCGTCATGGCCCCCTCCTCGCTCATCTCGCCGCTAAGCCCGCTGTCCACGAGGTGCATCATGACGCCGCCGATGGTCGCGGGCGCCGCGCCGAGGAGTTGCCACTCGGCCTCGGTCAGATCGATGCCGGGCACCTGGGGGGCGCCGCGCCCATCCGCAGGGGACTCACCCGCCCGCGTTTGCCGCCAGGCGGGCACGTCCACCGGCCCGACGTGCCAGATCTGCGTGGCATAATCATGCATGCTGCGGTCGGATGAGAAATAGCCGCAGCGCGCCGTGTTCAGGATCGCCATACGTGTCCAGCGCTCCGGGTCGCAGTAGACCGCCTCGGCTTCGTCCTGGCGGTCGATGTAGTCCTGGTAGTCGGCCAGCAGCAGATACGTGTCACGGGTAAGCAACTCGTCGACGATGGGACGGAACAGATCGGGCCGTTGCGGCGAGAAGAGGCCCGCCCCAATCTGGTCGATGGCCTGCTTGAGCGCCGGATTACGCGCGTAATAGGCGCGGGGATCGTAGCCCGCCACGCGCAGCGCGGTGACTTCCTCGACGCTGAGACCGCAGAGGAAGAAGTTCTCGGCGCCGACCCGCTCGCGGATGTCCACGTTCGCGCCGTCCAGCGTGCCGATGGTCAGCGCGCCGTTGAGCGCAAACTTCATGTTGCCGGTGCCCGACGCCTCCATGCCGGCCAGGGAAATCTGCTCCGAGAGGTCGGCGGCGGGATAGATGCGCTCGGCCAGGGTGACGTTGAAGTTGGCCGGAAAGACCACTTTGAGCCGGTCGCCCACGTCCGTGTCGCCGTTGACGATGCCGGCCACATTATTGATCAGCTTGATGATCAATTTCGCCATCGCGTAACCGGGCGCGGCTTTGGCGCCGAAGCAGACCACGCGAGAGACCGGCGCGCCGTCCGTGCCGGCCTTGATCCGATTGTACAGGGTGATAATATGGAGCACCTTGAGCAACTGGCGTTTGTATTCGTGGAGCCGCTTCGCCATAACGTCAAAGAGGGCATCGGGGGGCACGGTCACGCCCGCGCGCTCCTGGAAGATCGCGGCCAGCAGCGCCTTGTTTTGCTGCTTAACCGCGCGCCAGCGGGCGCGGAAGGCCGGGTCCTCGGCATGAGGTTCCAGGCCCTTCAATTGGTCCAGGTCGGTCAGCCAGCCGTCGCCGATGGTCTGCGTGATCAGATCGGCCAGGCGCGGGTTCGCCAACCGCACGAAGCGCCGGGGCGTCACGCCGTTGGTGACGTTGGTGAACTTGTCGGGCCAGTAGTCGGAGAAGTCCTTGAGCACCCGGTCGCGGAGCAGAGTCGATTGCAAGGGCGCGACGCCGTTGACCCGGAAGCTGCCCACGGTCGCCAGGTGGGCCATGCGCACCTGGCGCTGCGGCTCCTCCTCGATGATCGACATGCGCCGGATGCGCGCGGCGTCGCCGGGGTAGGTCCGGCGCACGCCGTCGAGGAAGCGCGAGTTGATCTCGTAGATAATCTGGAGGTGGCGCGGCAGCACTTCCTCAAAAAGCGCCACCGGCCATTTTTCCAGCGCCTCGGGCAGCAGCGTGTGGCAGGTATAGGCGAAGACCTGACCGGTGATCTCCCAGGCGCGCTCCCAGGGCAGCAGATAGTCGTCCACCAGCAGGCGCATCAACTCGGCGATGGCGATGGTCGGGTGAGTATCGTTGAGCTGGATGGCTGCGCGTTCCGCGAGCCGGTCGAGCGGCACATCGTCGGGCAGGCGGCGCAGAATGTCGTGCAGCGAACAGGCGACGAAGAAGTATTGCTGTTCGAGCCGCAGCCGGCGGCCCTGCGGGGTTTCATCCACCGGGTAGAGCACTTTGGAGAGCGTTTCGGAGGCCACCTTGTCCTGCACCGCGGCCGTATAATCGCCGCGATTGAAGATCTGGAGGTTGAAAGCCTGGGTGGCCTGGGCGCTCCAGAGGCGCAGGCTGTTGATGGTGCCGCTGCGATAGCCGGGGACCAGGTAATAGTAGGGCACGCCCAGCACGGTGCGCGCGGGCCGCCAGCGGTAGCGCAGATCGCCCTTCGCGTCGGTCCAGGTGCTGACCTCCCCGCCGAATCCAACGGTGACGGCCAGTTCGGGGTGCGCCAGCTCCCACGGATTGCCCAGCAAGGCCCAATCGTCGGGGCGCTCCACCTGCCAGCCGTCCACAAAGCTCTGCCGGAAGATACCGTATTCGTAGCGGATGCCATAGCCGACGACCGGGAGTTGCAGTGTGGCCGCCGAGTCGAGCAAGCAGGCGGCCAGGCGGCCCAACCCGCCGTTGCCCAGGCCCGGCTCCACCTCCACGTCGCGCAGCGCATCGAGGCTGAGGCCGGCGCCGGCCAGCGCCGCGCGAGCGATCGTGGTCAGGTCGGCGGACAGGAGGTTGTTGTCTAACTGGCGGCCCAGCAGATATTCCGCCGAGAGGTAGTAGGCCCATTTGGTCTCGGCGCCGACCTGGGCGCGCCGCGTGTCGAGCGCAGGCGGCAGCAGGTAGCGGCGCACGGTCGCGGCCAGGGCCTGGTAGCAATCCACAGGCGTGGCCACGCTCAGGTCCACGCCGCGTACCGCGCGAAGATTGTCGAGAAAATCGCGCTGGAACTGCGCGACGACCAGTTCAGAAGCGATGCTTACCCGCGTGTTCATCAGGCGGCCCTCCTCCCCGGTCAGCAGATTGGATGCTGGGGCGCTGCCCTTGCAAGCACTATTCATGCCGGGGTTGTGGGCACGGCCGCAGGGTGCCAAAAGCCTGCCGCCCGGCAGACGCGCCCACCGAACCGCGCCACATCGGCTATAATGGCGGCCAAACAGCGCGATCTAATTCGGCGATCTCCGTTCTATCAGTAATAGCGACCGCGCCGACCAGGCGCATGCCGGCACAGAGCAGAAAGGATGGGTTGTGGGATGAGTAAAGTCCTCGCGGTGATTCTGGCGGGGGGTGGAGGCGAACACTTGAGCCTGCTGGCCGCCCAGCGCGCCACCTCGGCGGTGCCCTTTGCCGGCAAGTACCGCATCATCGATTTCGTCCTCAGCAACTGTGTCAACTCGGGCATCTACGACGTGGCCGTACTCACCCAGTATCGCCCCCGGTCGCTGCACGACCACATCGGCATCGGCAAGCCCTGGGACCTCGACCGGCTGCAAGGGGGGGTCCACGTGCTGCAACCCTTCGTCGGGCGCCAGGAGTCCGAGTGGCAGCGGGGCACCGCCGACGCCGTCTATCAGAATCTGGACTTTATCATGGAAAGTCGCTGTGACTATGTGCTGGTGCTGGCAGGCGACCATATCTACCGCATGGATTACGGCCCGATGATCGCCTTCCACGAGCAGCACAACGCCGACGTGACCCTGGGCAGCGTGGTGGTGCCACCGGCGGACGCCTCGCGCTTCGGCATCTTCGAGACCGATGCCGAGGGCCAGGTGCGCTCGTTTGAGGAGAAGCCCGCCCAGCCGCGCGGCACACTGGGGTCGATGGGCATCTACGTCTTCGGGCGCAAGACCCTGGCCCGCCTGCTGTTGCAGGAGGACGCCGCCCGCGCCCGCGGCAGCACTCCTGGGCAGCACGACTTCGGGCGCCACGTCATCCCCGGTATGCTGGCCCGCGGCGAACGGGTCTACGCCTATCCCTTTAGCGGCTACTGGCAAGATGTGGGCACCGTCCATGCCTACTGGGAGGCGCATATGGCCCTGCTGGAGGATACGCCCACCTTCGACCTCTATGACCCGGCCTGGGTGATTCATACCCGCAGCGAGGAACGCCCGCCCGGCCATATCGCGGTCGGGGCGCAGGTCCATCGCAGTCTGATCTCGCACGGCTGTGTCGTCAAGGGCCAGGTCGAACGGAGCGTCCTCTCGCCGGGCGTGGTGGTCGAGGCGGGCGCCGTCGTCCGCGACTCCATCGTGCTCTTTGGCACCGTGATCGGGGCGGGCAGTGTCGTCGACCGGGCCATTCTGGATAAGGAAGTGGTGGTCGGCCGGAACTGCCGCATCGGCGACGGGGACGACTGGACCCCGAACCGGCAGGAGCCCGATCGCTTGCAGACGGGCATTACACTGGTGGGCAAACGCGCCCATCTGCCCGACAATCTGATCGTAGGCCGCAACTGCAAGATCGCGCCGGATCTGCGCCCGGAGGATTTCGCGCAGACCACGCTCGCCAGCGGGGAGACGGTCGAGCCGCCCACCCCGCGGCCCAGTTGGGCGCACGCCCTGCCCCGCCGGTGACGCCCGCCGGACGCGCAGGGACGCCCGCGTAGCCCGCAACCCCGCCCACGCCGGACATCTCGCGCTCAACAAAACGCCCCTCCCCGCAAGCGGGGAGGGGCACTATACTGCGCACTACGCAGCGCGCAACACTCGTCGTTACTCAGCACTCAGCACTCAGCACTCGCGCTATTGGCAGCTGGGGAAGAAGGCGTTGGCGCCAATCTTCGCTACCTGGCCGCGGGTGGCGTTCGCGCTGGGCCGGAACGTGCCGTCCGCGTAGCCGCCAATGATCCCGTGCGCCGCCATGCGCTCGATGTAGGGGTAAAACGGGCTGCTCGCCGGTACGTCGCTGAACGTCTGCCCGCTCACCGCGTCGCTCAAGCCCGCCGCGTTCGCCACGATCTTGCTGATCTGGCCGCGGGTGGCATTGGCGCCGGGGCGGAAGGTGCCGTCGGCGTAGCCGCCGATGACCCCGCGGCTTGCCATGCGCTCCACGAACTCGTAGAAGGGCGAACCGGGCGGCACGTCGCTGAAGGTCTGGCCGCTGACCGGCTCGCTGTAGCCGGCGGCGTTGGCGACGATCTTGGCGAGTTGGCCGCGCGTCACGGAGTTGCCGGGGCGGAAGGTGCCGTCGGCGTAGCCGGCGATGATGCCGCGGTTCGCCAGGCAACTGACGAAGCTGTAGAAGGGCGAGCCGGGCGGCACGTCGCTGTAGGTGACGCCCCCGGCGGGCTGGGTCGGCGTGGGCGGGGGACCGCCGGGCGTGCTGGTGGGTTGCGGCGTGTTCGTCGGCACCGCCGTGTGGGTCGGGGTCGGCGGAGCCGCCGCCGCGTGCTGGAAGCGGGCCAGGGTGAACTGACCGTTGTCATAATCCGCGCCGCCTTTGCCCACGGCGACGATCTTGCCGTCAGCCTGGAACGCCAGGCCATAGACCCAGGCCGATCCGCCGTAGCTGGCCTCGGCCAGGCCGCCGTCGCCGAAGGTGGGATCGACGCTGCCGTCGGCGTTGTAGACGGCCACGGCGAAATCGTTACCGTCGCGGCCACCCAGGGCGAGCTTGCCGTTCGCCATGCGGGCGAAGGCATAGGGCGAGACGCTGTAGATGAAGTCGGTGTGGACCTGGCCGCCGGCGCCGAAGGTGGTGTCGAGGCTGCCGTCGGCGTTGTACTGCACGAGCGCGGGGCCATACTTGTGGCACTGATAGCAGGGCGCCTGCATCTCGCCGAAGCCGCCGACGACGATCTTGCCGCCGGGCAGCAGGGCCACGCCCGCGGGCCAGTCGGTGCCGCCCAGGAAGTCGGTGTTGGTCATGCCGCCGTTGCCGAAGGCGGTATCGAGGCTGCCGTCATGATTGTAACGGACGACGCCGAAGTTGTCGTTGCCGCCGCCGCCCGACATGTTGCCGGCGACGAGGATCTTGCCGTCGGGTTGCAGGGCCATCGCGCGGGCCACGTCCTCGCCCACGCCGGAGTCGGTGACGACGACGCCGTTGGTGCCGAAGGTTTGGTCGGGGGTGCCGTCGGCGTTGTAGCGGGCCACGGCGAAGTCGTTGATGATGTACTGGCCGGTGCTGCCGGCGACCAGGATCTTGCCGTCGCCGTCGATGGCGACCGCGTGGATCTCGTCCGAGTTGAGATAGGAGGGTTCGGAGATGGCGGTCTGGACCTTGCCATCGGTGCCAAAGCCGGTGTCCACCTGGCCGTCGGCGGTGAGGCGGGTCAGGGCGAAGATTTGATGGCGCAGGTCCGTCGAGTATGCCTGGCCGCCGACGACGATCTTGCCGTCGGGCTGCACGGCGAGGGCGTTGGCGGTATCCTCATAGTTCTGGCCGTCGAAGATGACGTTGGCTTTGCCGCCGGTGCCGAACGTGGGATCGAGGCTGCCGTTGGCGTTGTAGCGGGCCACGCCGAAGGCGGTGTAATCGCCGTTGCCCGCGCCGCCCGCCCCGGCGACGAGAATCTTGCCGTCGCCCAGCACGACCACGGCGTGTGCTTCGTCGAACTTGGACCCCATCTCGGTGAGGACGGTGCCGCCGGCGCCGAAGGTGGCGTCGAGATCGCCGGAGGCGTGGGGACCGGCAGCGGCGGTGCCGGCAAAGACCATACTGGCGAGGACGCCCGTCGCGACGCCCGCTTTCAGCTTGTTACTCAGAAAACCCATTGCTGTATCTGCTCCTTTATCCTGGTGATAGAAGGTCGGTTCCTGTTTACGCACCGCCGGGTGATCATTGCGCCCGATTGTGGTCCCGGCGGCTTTACTGCTGGTAATAGTAGAAGAAGTTTATTTTGTGAATTGGCTTTCCTATCCCGGCGCCGCAAGACTCCTGCGCTACGCTTGTGATTGGGAAATGCCTGGCCGGATCCGTGGCTCGCAGGCGGGCCATTTGGTGCGCGTTCGCCTGTGTGCCAATCGGTACTATTATTTACGAAAAGGTTTTGGAAGTTACGCGATCCGAGGCGTTGAAATGGCTCTTTTATACGCCGTATTTCGATGGTCCCCGGCATGGGACATGTGTCCCGGTGGGATGTGGGGCGCGGGGCGGAGGGGGGGGGCGGCGAACCTCTCCCCCGGCCCCTCCCCGCCGCGGCTTTCCATTACCCATATCTTTCTACCTAATAGTAGCCATGATTGGCGTATCAGGCAGCAATTGACGGCGCGGAGCGGCGGAGACGGCCGCCGCTGTAGGCGTGGCCGGAGGCGTGCTTGGCCCCCCATTGCTCGACATTGCCCCTCTCACGCCTAGACTTATGGGTAATGGAAAGCCGCCGCGGGGAGGGGAGTCGCGTTTTCCTCCCGACTAACCTCTCCCCCCGGCCCC
>JAICKM010000237.1 GCA_025927935.1 Chloroflexia bacterium
CTGGCCGCAACCAGCAACCAAGCGAGTATAGTACAGGTGTTCTATAAGAGTCAATACGCCGGATGGCGGAATATGGGGGCAAACGGGCCACGCAGCACGAGTCAGCGGCGCGGGGTGCGGGTGGGGGCAGCCGCGGGACGGCGCGCGGGCGTGGCCGAAGGGGTCACGCGCGGCGTGATGGTGGGCGTGGGGGTGATGGTCGGCGTGGGCGTGGGCAGCACGTCGCCACCGGCGGGGTGCGCGCGAATGGGGGTATCGGGAATGGCGACCACGCCGAGGGTGGTCAGATCGATATTCACGGTGAGATAGGCGCGGGCCATCCAGCCGGTACGGCCGTCGGGCACCTGCACCTCCAGCCAATCGCCGCTCGGGTCCTGGCCGAGCACGACGAGCGCGGTGCCCTGGGTGAAGACGCCGAGCACGGCATAGTCCTGGCCGGGGCCGGCGCGCAGGTTCAGGCTGTCGTTGTTGACCACGGCTTCGACGGCGGGGGTGGGAAACGCCGCCGGGGCGGGCGCGCTCGTCGGGGTGGCCGCCCCCGCGTCGGGCGTCGGGGCAGCGGGCGCGGCGCCGCGGCCCACCCCCGCCCACAGCGCCCCGCCAACCACGGCGCAGACGCCCAGGAACAAGACGAGTCGGGTGATGACGGCATAACGGCCCCCGGTGCGCCGGGCGGGTTGGTCCATCGCCGGCTCCTCCTGCTCCCACCAGCGCCCCGGCTACCAACGGCGGGGCGGCCTGGTCGTGGCCGTATTATAGCAGGCCGGGAACGCGGGCGCTACTGACTTCCGTTTATCGTCACCACAAGGGCGCAGAGGACGCCGAGCTCATTAGAATAACCGCTATTTACGACCGTCTTCGAGCTGACTCTAGACTTCATCACATCCGAATCTCTGCGTTCTCTGCGTCTCTGCGGTGCCCATCCCGCCGTGGCGAGCCGGGATCAGGTGGTGGGGATGGCGTCCTCGACAGCATCCGACGCCTGGATGGGGCGCAAGTCTTCGGGGCGGTCGAGGCGGTCGATGAAGAGGATTCCGTCCAGGTGGTCGATTTCGTGCTGCAAGGCCCAGGCCAGCAGGCCCTCGGCGGCCAGGCGCACAGGCTTGCCGCGTGGGTCCTGACCGCGCACGATGACCTCGGCAGCGCGGCGCACATTGGCACCGTAGTAGCCGGGGATGCTCAGGCAGCCGTCGCCGCCGATCTGCTCGCCCCGCGCCGCCACGATTTCAGGGTTGGCGAGGGCGATCTTATGCCGGCGGCCCGTCGCGGCGTCGTCTAGTTCGATCACCAGCAGGCGGATGGACAGCCCGATCTGCGGCGCGGCCAGGCCGATGCCCCGCGCCGCGTGCATAGTAGCGAACATGTCGGCGACCAGCCGGGGCAGCGCGGGGTCAAAGTGGTGGATGCGCTTGGCCTTCCGGCGCAGAATCGGGTCGCCCAACATCACAATCTCGCGAACCGCCATGGTTCTCCCTCCCTTAACTACCGCCGCTGTCGGTGTTCCGATTTTCCTTGTCACTCTGAGCGCAGCGAAGAGTCTCGTCTTTGGGCGCACGCGCCGGAGATTCTTCGCGCCGCTCAGCATGACAATTGCTACTCAGGCGGCGACCACCGGCGCGGCGTGTTCGGCGGCCGGTTCCCAGACGAGCAAATCGTTGACGCTGACCGGGAACGTGTGGCTGAAATAGGTCAGTAGCCGGTCCACCGTGGCATAGTCGATACGCCGGCTCTGCCCGGTGTTGAGCGCGACGAGCACGCTCAACGACGCGCCGCTCTCCTCGGCCAACCGGCGCAAGCTGATCGCCGGGAGGCCCTGCTTGGCCCGCTCGACGTTCAGGCGGGCCAGCAAAATCCGCAAATGACTGGCAACTGGCATGAGCGCACCTCCTGACGAGTGCTGAGTGCTGCTGTGGGCGGCGCATGTCCGCACATTGGCCCTATTATGCCCGAAATGTGGTGACATGTCAATACATTGTGCGAGTTTTGCGGTGTGTTGATCCGGGCGCGGCGGAGCGGCTGACCGGGCCGGGCGGATCTTGTATACTAGGGGAAATTCATGCTTACCGCTAAGGAGACCTTGCTATGAATCGTGCGCGCTTGCGCGACCTGGGCATTGTTATCGGGGTGCTGCCGCCCGGCCCGTTGAACGCGATCACCGATGTACCAGGGGTGCGCGTGGGGCATACGACACTGATCACGGACGGCGAGCGGACGGCGCGGACCGGGGTGACGGTGATCGTGCCGCGCGACGGGAATATCTGGCGCGAGCCGGTGATGGCGGGTGTGCATAGCTTCAACGGCTATGGGGAGATGACCGGGACGCACTGGATTCAGGAGGCCGGGCTGCTGGAGACGCCCATCGCGCTGACCAACACCGGGTCCATCGGCGCGGCACACGAGGGGTTGCAGGCTTACGGCAGCGCGCGGGGCGCGGCGCCGGTCAGCCTACCGGTGGTGGCGGAGACGTATGACGGGTGGCTCAACGACATCGGGGCGTTCCATGTGCGGCGCAAGCATGTGTTCGCGGCCCTGGCCGCGGCGAAGGGCGGGCCGGTGGCCGAGGGCAACGTGGGCGGCGGCACGGGGATGATCTGCCACGAGTTCAAGGGCGGCATCGGCACGGCGTCGCGGGTGGTGAACGCGGCGGGCGGGCCGTATACCGTGGGCGCGCTGGTGCAGACCAACTACGGCCGGCGCGGGCAACTGCGAGTGGACGGCGTGCCGGTGGGCCGCGAGATCGGCGCGGCGGAGGTGCCGTTGCCCTGGCCGCCGCGCCCCGACTCCGGCTCGATCATCGTGATCCTGGCGACGGATGCGCCGTTGCTGGGGGACCAGTGCGCGCGACTGGCCCGGCGGGCGACGGTGGGCCTGGCCCGCGTGGGCGGCACCGGGTACAACGGTAGCGGCGACCTGTTCCTGGCCTTCGCCACCGGCAACACGTTGCCGCCCAAGGCGCCCGTGCCCTACCAGATCCAGATGCTGCCCCCGGCGGCCCTCGACCCGTTCTTCGACGCCGCCGCCGAAGCGGTCGAAGAGGCCATCCTCAACGCGCTGACCGCTGCCGCGGATATGACGGGCTACCAGGGCCACCAGGCGCGCGCCCTGCCACTCGACCGCTTGCCGGCGGTGATGGCCTGCTACCGGCCTGCGGCGAGTGCTGAGTGCTGAGTAGTCTGTCACAGCGTCTTTGTCTAGGGAGCGGAGCGAAGAGTCTCGTCTCTTGGATGATAAGACGGAGATTCTTCGCCCCGCTCAGAATGACAATTCCCGAAGGTGCCACTCTGAGTAGATCGTCACATGTGCATTGTCACTCTGAGCGGAGCGAAGAGTCTCGTCTTTTAGGCGACAAGACGGAGATTCTTCGCTCCGCTCAGAATGACAATTCTTCACATTACTTACCACTGACCACTGATCGCGCAGCGGTGCGTGGCACATCACTGACCCCTGACCACTCGTCGCACTCAGCACTCAGCACTCAGCACTCAGCACTCGTCATCGCAGGTCGGGCGTCACGCAGTTGGGGAAGAAGCTGTTGGCGATGAACTTGGCGGTCTGGCCGCGGGTGACGGGGTTGCCGGCCAGGAAGTAGGGCCGGTTCTGCGGGTCGCAGGGACCCGCGGGCGGCGCGCCGCAGGTGTAGCCGCTGATCACGTCGTGCAGCTTCACCCGTTCGATGAACAGCCAGAAGGTATCGACCGGCAGCACATCGGTGAAGGACTGCTGCGTGGCCGGGATGGTCTCATTGTAGCCCGCGCTGTTGGCGATGAACTTGGCCGCCTGGCCGCGGGTGACGCTGGCCGTGGGATGGAAGCTGCCGTCGCTGTACCCGCTGATGACGCCGTGCAGGGCGGCGCGCTCGATGAACAGCCAGAACGGGTCGGCGGGCGGCACGTCGGTGAAGGTCTGGCGGTTGGCGGGGATGGCATCGGTGTAGCCCGCCGCGTTGCTGACGAACTTCGCCATCTGGCCCCGCGTGACGTTGGCCGAGGGGCGGAAGGTGTTGTCGCTGTAGCCGGCGACGATGCCCCGGCAGGCCAGACAGCGGATGTAGGCGTAGAAGGGCTGGCTGGGCGGCACGTCGGTGAAAGTGATCGGGCAGGGCGTGGGCGAGACGACCGGCGTGGCCGTGCCGGGCGGCGGGGTCGCCGTGGCGGTAGCGGGTGGCCCGCCCGGCGTGGCGGTGGCCGTGGGCGACGCGGCGACTGTCGGCGTGGGCGTGGTGCAGGCGGCGGTATAGTGCAGGGCCAGCGTGCGGGCGATGTTGGCGGCATCCGCGTAGGAGCCGACCGCCCAGACATCCTCGGCGGCCAGGGCCGCGATGCCGTAGAGCGTATTCGCGCCGGAGCCGTTGTTGGGGCTGGGCACGATGCTCCAGGCGCTGCCGTTCCAGTGCAGTACGAGGGTCTGGCTCCCCGCGCCGGACCCGGAGAAGCCGGCGGCCCAGACATCGTTGGCGGCGACGGCGCTGACGGCTTGCAACACGTTGCCGCCGGTGCCCTGATTGGGGCTGGACACGATGCTCCAGGCGCTGCCGTTCCAATGCTCGATCAGCGTTTCAGGCACGCTGCTCGCGTTGGCGGCGCTGCCCACGGCCCAGGCATCGTCGGCGCCCAGGGCCACGACGCCGCGCAGGGCGTTGTCACCGCTGCCGCTGTTGGGGCTGGGCACCGCGCTCCAGGCGCTGCCGTCCCAGCGCGCGATCAGGGTGTGGCTCAACCCGCCGATGTCCATGTAGAAGCCGGCCGCCCACACGTCGTTCGCGGCGTGCGCCGACACGCTTTGCAAGACGTAGACGCCCACGCTGCCGAGCGACTGGGGCACCACGCTCCAGGCGCTTCCGTCCCAGTGCTCGATCAGCGGCTGCGGTAAGCCGAGGACATTGACCGCCGACCCCACGGCCCAGACATCGCTGGTGGAGACGGCGGAGACGGCCAGCAGGCCGTTGGCGCCCGCCCCAGCCGCAGGCGCGGCGACCTGGCTCCAGGCGCTGCCGTTCCAGTGCTCGATCAGCGTCTGGGATTGGGTGATGGCCTCGCCGTAGCCGCCGACCGCCCAGGCATCATTGGCGGCCACGGCGGCCACGCCTTGCAGGGTGTTATTGGTCGTGCCCTGGTTGGGGCTGGGCACTGCGGTCCAGGCCGCGCCGTCGTAGTGCGCGGTCAGGGTTTGCAGCACGCCCCCGTTGTCGTAATTGCCCACCGCCCAGACATCGCCGGGGGCGCGCGCCGCGACGGCGTAGAACGTGTTGAGGCTGTTGCTGATATTGGGGCTGGCGGTCACGACGAAGCCGGGCGGGCAGCCCAGCGGCCCGGCGGCCGGCGCGGCGGCGGGCGGGGCCATGGCGTTCGAGAACGCGGCGCTGCCCGCGCCCAGCAGGCCGGCCACGGCGAAAGCCAGCGCGGCGGCGCAGGCGAGCAAGAGGGTGTGCGGGGTGCGCCGGGCAGCAGGCCCGAGGGCGATGCGTTTCATCATCGGGTACGTTCCTTTCCTGAAAGAGCCGGCGCGTCCGTCGTGCCGGGGCCGTAGATCGGCCAGCCATATTGTTTTGCCAGGTCGTGCAGCATCTGCCATTCGGCGTCCGGGCCGGACTCGCCCGCCGGGCAGGCGCCGCCGAACGGGCCGGGCGGCACCACGGGCGCGGGCGCGGCCAGGTTGGACTGGGTGAAGTCGAGCGCCGTCGCCAGGTTGTTGGCGCTCGCGTCGCGCACGGTCAGCGGCGGTAAGCCCCAGCGCCACTCGATCAGCTTCAGGATCGACGTGTGGTCATAGACGCTGTGGGCGACGGTGGCGCGCGGCGACCAGGGGGAGATGAGCAGGCAGGGTACACGGAAGCCGCGCAGCCCGTCCACGATGCCGGCCAGCGCGTCGGCGGGCGGGATGGGCGCGGCGGGCGGTGGCACATGCTCGAAGAACCCGCCCCACTCGTCGAAGTTGATGATCAGCAGGGTGTTGGGCCAGGCCGGGCTGCTGGTCACGGCGCGGTAGACCCGATCGAGGAAGGCTTCGCCGTTGCGGATGTCGGCGTGCGGGTGGTCGTCGTTGCCCTGGTCGCCGCTAAACAGGCTGGGATCGACAAAGGAGACATGGGGCAAGGTGCCCGCCGCGCACGCCGTGAGGAAGCTCGCCAGGGGATGGCTGATGTCGAAGTAGCGCGTGCCCCACAGGGCCAGGACGGGTATGTCGCTGTAGTAGTAGCCCGCGCTGATCCCGGCGGCGCCGAGGCGATCCCAGATGGTGGGCAGGGCCGAGATGTCCGTGGTGTTCGAGATGCGGTCGGTCTGGGCGGCATACTGGTAGAGGCGGTTGGGGAACGTCGGCCCCAGGATGGCCGCGAAATAGCGGTCGCAGGCCGTCCAGTAGGGCGCGTGGGCGCCGAGGACGGGCAGATCCGCCTGCGTGTAGTAGCCGATGGAGTAGAGATCGTTGGCCCCGGCCTGGAGCCAGCCGTCGCAGGCGGCGCCGTGATACTCCTGGCGCGCGCCGCGGTAGGAGTGGTCGGGGTCGCTGAGGCCGCAGCCCTGGAAGTCGGGCGCGAGAGCGTGTGTGGGGTGGGCCACGTTCTGGCGGTCGAGATAGGTCAGCCCGGCCTGGCGACCGTCGGCGCCGGGCAGCCAGCCCAGGAAGTGGTCGAACGAGCGGTTCTCCATCATCACGACGACGATATGTTCGAGTCCGGAGCTACCGGGCGGGGGCATGGTGCCCGGCGCGGTTGCCTCTTTAGATGCCCCTTTAGGGGCAGGCCGCGGCACGGGCGCGGCGGCAGCGGCGAGCCGGTCGAGGCCGCTCCGCCCTGCGGCCCAGGCCAGGCCCAGGCTGGCGGCCCCGGTGAGAAACTGCCGCCGCGTGAGGGGCGCGGCGGCGCCGGGCGACCCCTCCGCGGGGTGCTTGTGGGTCATAGTTCGTATCCTTCCTGCTGGAGTGGATATTGGGAGCCACCTGGCCGCAGTGGCTAACCGGGCGGAGCATCGGCACGGGCTGTCGCCGCGTGCGCGGAAGGCACAGGGGCGACCCGGCCGCGCGCTGCGCGATATGGCCTCCGCCCGGCGCGGCGAGGCACAGGATCGGGATCGCCAAAAGGGTAGGCGGGTGCGCGGGCCGTGGGGTCATCGGGATGCTCCGGCGCGCAATAGTAGAAGCCACGGTGGCGCTATCTTAGCCGCTGGGCCGCGCGCTGTCAAGGAGCAGGCCCGCGCAATGCGCGTATCCAATCAGCAGTTCACCGCGCAGGCACGAAGGACGCGAAGACGATTTATATTTGTCTTATTCTTCGCGTCTGCAAGGTCTTCCCGAAAGATGGTAGAAAATGGTCCGATCAAGTACGAGCGATCATAACTCGCATTCCCGCGATATCTCGGAAGAACCTTACCAAGTTCGTAAGGAATGAACATTATGCATCAATTGTGAACTGGAACGTCTACAGGCTCAGAGACTATTGACTCTCCGGACGCAAGTATAGTACAATGGTCCTACCTGGTCATAGGACTTCTTTCTTAGCTACGGGGTCGCAGACCCTTCCCGGCCAAGGAGCCATACCCCCGGCGCGTTCGCGCCTGCTGCACGCTTCCTTTGTTTTACCACCCTCTCCGTACCAGGCTGAATGCTGAACAAGGTAGCCCCGCCGCCGGATCTCGGTGCCGGGCGCTTACCGCATCCGAATCACAACCGCTCAACAGGATCTTAAGCACCGCGGGGCGCGAGTCGTTGCTAGCTCGTTAAGGAGCATCGGCAAGCTATGGTAGCGGGATCCTCTCTGACGGAGAAGGAGGTGCCGTCAGGCAGGCCGGAAGTAAGCCGGCTTGCCACGCGACGGGGTTGCCGGATTGCACCCGGTGATCTTCGCGCGGACCTGACATTCTGCCAATCCCAGAGTAATGCCCCGTTACCAGAGATCGACGGAGGTCGCACTCATGAAAGCAAACCCGACAGGGAGGCCACGGCGCACGCTCCGCGGCATGGCCCTATCCACGCTGATCTTCGCCCTAATCATTGGCTGGGTCGCGTTGGGTCCCAGCACTCGCAACGCTCTCGCCACCAGTATCGTGGACTTTTCCCAGTGCGCTAATAACCCCTTCCCCAGCACCGCAACGGATTGTCCTGGGAACTGGATCAACGGCATCCTCAACCCCAATAACTCGCACTACGCCGAGGACAACGTGGTGCCCCAGCGGTGGGTGATCGACATCACCACCGCCGGCAGCCACACGATCACCTTCTTCTACCAGGCGCGCAAAGGCAGCGTCCATGCCTACGACTCGCTGGCGACCTGGAATTACACGCAAGTCACGGCGGATCGCTGCCAGGGGATCTCCCCCTGCCCCAGCGGGGCCGCGAGCACGTTCGCCATCCCGGATGACACCACATCAGTGCCACCCGCGGGGCCAAGCATCAGCACCATTACCGCCAATCACATGATCCCCGCCGGCGCCGGCCGGCTGGCGACGATGTACGGGGCCACGATCACCGGCGTCTCGGCCCCCGTGCATGATAGTGCTCCCTGCCCAGGGGGGGTGAACTGCTCCGACGATAATGCTACTGTGACGGTGACGTTCACCGTTGCCACTCCCGGCCGGGTCATGCTGCTCCTGGGCGGCCATACGGCGGCGTCGGGCGGGCCCCGCGGCTGGGGACCCAACCTGGGCGCCGGCAGCATCAGCGGCGGACCGTACCACTTCAAGTGGGATCTGCTGGACGGATCCTCGGTCGGCAATCGGGATAACCAGATCCAGAGCGGGGCGATCGCCACGCAGACGCCCACGGCAACCGACACTCCAACCACGGTGCCGACGAACACGCCGACCAATACCCCGACCGATACGCCAACC
Organism: Chloroflexia bacterium; assembly: GCA_025927935.1. The sequence continues at coordinate 8,823 of JAICKM010000237.1, forward strand.
AACACGCCGACGAACACGCCGACCGATACGCCAACCAACACCCCGACGAACACGCCGACCGATACGCCAACCAATACGCCGACGAATACGCCGACGAACACGCCGACGAACACGCCGACGAACACGCCGACCCCGACGAACACGCCGACGGCAACCAACACGCCGACCAATACGCCGACGGATACTCCGACGCCGACCGATACCCCAACCAACACGCCGACGGATACCCCGACGCCGACCGATAC
>JAICKM010000606.1 GCA_025927935.1 Chloroflexia bacterium
ATCCCGTGCTGCTGGCCCGGCAGGCGATGGCGCTTGACGATCTGAGCAACGGGCGGATGATCCTGGGAGTTGGCGCGGGATGGAACGAGGCCGAACACACTATGTTTGGCTACACCTTGGGTGATATGACAACACGTATGTTGCGCTTTGAAGAGGGTCTGGAGGTGATCACGCGCTTGCTGCGCGACGAGGAACCGGCAAGCTACACTGGGCGCTTCTTCCAACTCCACAATGCCCAATTGCTGCCGCGTCCACGGCGACGCAACAACCTCTCCATCTTGATCGGCGGGACCGGCCCCCGGCGCACGCTGCCGCTCGTAGCTCGCTATGCCGATATCTGGAATGCGGGCTTTCTGGCGCACGATGTTTTTCGTGAACGCTCTGCGCTGCTCGATCAGTTGCTCCAGGCGACAGGGCGGAAACCCGGCGATGTCAAGCGGAGCGTGACAGTACCAGTGTTTTGCGGCCATACCATGGCTGAACTCGAGCGGCGCACACGCGGCTTTCGGCGCTGGAGCCCATTTGCCGGCATGCCGCTCGACCAGTTGCTCGATCAACTAGCGGTAATGTTCTCCGCGATTGTCGGCACACCCGAAACAGTAGTGGCACAGATTCGGGCCTATGCAGAGGCAGGCGTTGATGAGTTAGTTATCCAATGGTTTGGCGTAGACGATATCGACGGGCTGAATGTGTTAGCCAACGAAGTGCTGCCGCACTTTGCCGGCTAACGCTGACGGCTAACGAAGCAACTAGCCTTCCAGGCTCATCATACTGTCCCACCACGCCGCAGCTACATTATTCGAGAGGTTGCCATGCTATTAGGTCTTCAGCTTTGGCCGTGCTACCCAAGTGAGTACGGCAACAGCTTCGATACCTTGCTGGCAGTCGTGCATACGTGCGAGCAGACCGGGCTGGATTCCGTCTGGATGCCCGACCACTTCATGTTCCAGGACGAGGAGCACCTGGAGAAAGAAGTGCCGGTATTGGAATGCTTTGTCACGCTGAGCGCAATCGCAAAGGCAACCCGCCGCCCCGCGCGCCGCCGCCGCCCGGCTCGGCATCCCCCTGGTGGAAATGCTGCGCCACGGCGCCGAAGCCCTGCCCAGCGGCTCCTACTACGGCGCGGCCATTGGCGGCTGGGTGCGCGCCATCGCCGCAGACCGCCGCGCCTCCGCCCGCGTCACCGGCGCCACCGGCATCCTCACCGCCTCGCCGTTCGACTACCGCAACCTCGCCGGCGCCCTGCCGGTGTTCGACCTGGGCGAAGCGGCGGCGGCGCGGCTGGCTGGGCTAAAGCCGGCAGTGACAAGGTAAGGGGCCACCCGCTAAGACGGGGCTCCCGCCGGAGCCGGTCGCTCCGCCAGCACATATGTGACCGCCTCGTCCAGCGGCATCGCCTGGCCTGCCGCCCAGGCTGCATCCCATGCGTCGGCATCAAGCAGGCTGTGCGCCAGCGCAACATCCCGGTCATAGATCGGATCCATAACGCGCCAGCGCGGGGTGGCGACGGCTTCGCGATGCGCCTGAGCAGCCCCGAAGAGGCGTGCCGCCCGCGCGGCATTGCCTTCCGCCGCCGCCATGCCGGCCAGCCCCTCCAGGCCATCGCCGACCGACTGTATATAGTGCATCTGCTGATGGATGCGCAGGGCCTCGCGATAGCATCCCCGCGCCCGCGCTGGATCATCCAGTAGCCGCATCGTATGCCCAAGCGCGATGAGCGCGCGGAAGGCGCCATACAGGTTTCCCTGCTCACGTAGCTCAGACAACGCTGCTTCCAGGAATCCCTGCGCCTGATTGATCTCGCCACGCACCAAAGCGACATACCCGAGATCAAAAAGCGACCAGGCCTCGCCCCAACGATCAAGGACGGATTGAGATATGACGAGACTTTGTTCGGTATAGTGTTGGGCTTGCGCCAAGTCGCCCCGGTGCAGCGCCGTAAAACCACATCCGCGTAGGGCTGTAGCGATGCCGGGTGGGTGGTTCATCGCCGTGTAGATGCTCAGTTCACGCTCGAACCATGCCTGTGCTTGCGCGGCGTCGTGGTGTAATACCGCAATATAGGCCGCCGCATCCAATGCCTGGGCCTCGGCGGTAAGCGTAGCTGGGGTCGGCACTGCGGCTTTAAGCTCCAGAACGGCCTCCATCCAGTGCCGTGCTTCGGCGGCGCTACTGCGATAAATCCAGAAGGCAAATAATAACCCGTTAAAGCGATGGGCAAACTCGCTCTCGCCCTGTTCGATCGCCCAGCTATTCACCGCACGCAGGTTCGCCCGCTCCGGCTCCAACACCTGTAGCCATTCGTGCTCGCGAGGGGTGTCGCGCGCCTGGCCCATCTGTTCGGCCAGCGACAGAAAATAGGCGGCATGACGGCGATATACTGCCTCCTGCTCATCGCCGGCCGCCAATTGGGCCTGTGCAAACTGGCGCACCGGTTCCAGCAGCCGATAGCGTCCGTGGCCGGCGAGGTTTTCCGTCAGCACCAACGATTTGGCGACCAACTGCTGCAGGGATAGGAGAACCTCCGCTTGCGGTGTGTCGTCGCAAACGGCCAGCACGGCTTCCAGCGTCCATCCACCGGCGAAGACCGAGACGCGGGCCAGCAGTTGTTGTTCGGCGGGCGCCAGCAACCGGTAGCTCCAGAGGAGCGCACTCTGCATCGTCCGGTGGCGCGGGATGGCGTTGCGATACGTGTTGCTCAAAACCGCCATCTGATCATGCAATTGGGCGGCAATCTCGCTTAAGGACATGCTGTGAGCGAGCGGCGCGGCCAGTTCCAGGGCCAGGGGAATGCCGTCCAGTTGGCGGCAGATCTGGGCAATCGTGGCGGCGTCTTCGCCATACGCCTGCTGCCTGAGATGGCCGGCGCCGATCCGCTCCACGAACAGTTGCGCCGCGGAGGAGGCAAGCAACTGATCGGGATTATTCTCCAGCGGGTCGGGCAGCGCCAGCGGTAGCACCGGATAGATCGTTTCGCCGGCGATGCGCAACTCCTCCCGGCTGGTCGCCAGCACGTGCAGGCGCCAGCAGTGATGCAACAGGTGCTCCACAACCGTGGCGCAGGCTTCCACGAGATGTTCGCAGTTGTCGAGGATCAGCAGCAGATGTTTGTCCGCCAGATACTCCTGGAGCAGGTCCAGCGGCATCTGGCCCATCGGCGCAGGCAATTTGAAGAGGCGCACCAGCGCCTGCGCCACCAGCGCCGGCTGCGACAGCTCGGCCAGTTCCACCAGCCACACACCATCGGCAAAAGCGCCGACAGGGCCGCCTTGCACCAACCGGATCGCGGCCTCCGTCGCCAGGCGTGTTTTCCCCACGCCGCCGGCCCCGGTGAGTGTCACCAAACGCCGGGTGGTGATGGACTGGGCAATTTCCGCCAGCTCAGGCGCGCGTCCGATGAAGCTGGTCAGCGCCGCGGGCACGTTGGTCCGCGGGATCGTCACGGATGATGCGAGACTAGCCGGCGCGTGCGCGGGGTGCCCCGGCAGCTGTAGATGCTGCAGGAGGGCATGTTCGCCGGGATCGTCCGGACGCAGAGCAGCCATACCGGCGGCGGCCAGCAGCGCATTCGCTTCCGTGACAGTCTCGATGGCGGCCTGTGCGCGTAGCCAGTCCAGAATCGCCAGCACGCGCGCTCGCGCCCCGTTGCCGGTAAGTCGTTGGCCCTTGCACATCTTGGTGATGATCGAAGGGTCTTGCAGGATGCCCTCCGCCAGTTTGGATTGGCTCAGGGCGTGTTTGCGGTGGAGATACTGGCTCAGGAGATCGCCGAAGGGATGGCTCATCAGCACGTCCTTCCCGGATTGGACCCCAGCCAACGGGCATGTGTCCAGGGTTTGGACAAGAAAGGTGCTTGTTTTGGACAGCCCCGTGCAGATACTATTATAGCACATCATAGGTGAACAACCTATGTATCTCTTGGTAATTGCTACAACGGTTTCCAGATTCGTGGGTACAGTACAACTACTCACTCGAGGAGGCTACAATGTCTGCTATTCTTTCCAGGGCCACCCTGAACGAGCAGGCCGTCGCGGCCTTGCGCACGCAACTGCGCGGCCAATTGGTCGGACGCGGCGACGCGAACTACGAGGAAGCGCGCAAAGTCTACAATGCGATGATCGACAAGCACCCGGCGCTGATCGCTCGCTGCGCCGACGTGGCCGACGTGATCAGCGCGGTCAATTTCGCCCGCGAAAACGAGTTGACTATCGCCATACGCGGTGGCGGGCACAATGGCCCCGGCCTGGGCACCTGCGACGAGGGCCTGGTCATCGATCTCTCGCTCATGCGCGGCGTCCGCGTCGATCCAGCTGCCGGCACCGTCCGCACCGGCGGTGGCTGCGTGTGGGGCGATGTCGATCATGCAACGCATGCGTATGGGTTGGCGGTACCGTCCGGTATCGTGTCGAGCACGGGCGTGGGCGGATTGACTCTCGGCGGCGGC
>JAICKM010000190.1 GCA_025927935.1 Chloroflexia bacterium
GATCCACACCGACCCCTTCGCCGGGACCTGGGCATTCTGGGACGGCCCCACGGCGCTGGCCGAACTGGCGCGGGCGCGCGACCTGGGCGTGAACACCATCCGCATCGGCCTGCCCTACGAGCACAGCGCCACCGCCCAGGTGGTCTGGGGCGAGGGCTGCAACGATAAGGGCGCGCGCTGCGACCATGTCAACGGCTGGATCGCCAACGAGATGACCCAACTGTTGCAGATCGCCTCGGTCTACGGCATGAAGGTCATCTTCGTGCTGTTCGACTGGGACGATACCATCGTCTCGCCCGGCTCCAGCGAGTATCAGAAGCAGATGAACTACCTGCAAGGCATCATCACCCCGTTCGCTAACGACGACCGCGTGCTGGCCTGGGACATCCACAACGAGCCGGAGAACTACCCCACCTGGCAGGGCACCAGCGACGGCCCGGCCAAGGTCATCGACTGGATCGCCCACATCGCCGGGGCCGTCCACTCGCTCGACCATCGCCACCCGGTCACGGTGGGCGTGGCCCACGCCGACAGTCTGCTGCTCGCCCCGCGGGGCCAGCGCCTGATCGATCTGGTCGACTTCGTCAGCTTCCACTGCTACGATGCGGGCGGCCTGCGCACGCAGATCGACCTGCTGCAAAGCCAGACCAGCAAGCCGATCGTGCTGCAAGAGATGGGCTGGCCCACCGGCCCCGCCGATCCCACGATCAACCCCGGCAACTACAACGAGGCCACGCAGCAATTCCTCTACCACGTGATGCTGGGCGACGCCAAGGCCAGCCGCCTGGCGGGCGTGGTGCAGTGGACGCTGCAAGACTTCCCGTCCGGCGCGAGCACCGGCTACCATGGCCTGTCCTACGAGGATTGGTTCGGCCTGGTGCGCGTCGACGGCGCGCTCAAGCCCGCCGCCGCCGACTTCGCCGCCTACGCGGCCCCCGTGCTGCCCAGCCACACGGCGACCAACGTGCCGCTGACCAAAACCCGCAAGCCGCCGCGCCCCTAGCGAGTGCTGAGTGCTGAGTGCTGAGTAGAGACGAGTCGTTGAGTCAGTCGATCTTGTCACTCTGAGCGGAGCGAAGAGTCTCGTCGCCGCTAAGACGAGATTCTTCGCTACGGCGGCAGCGCCCGGCTCCTAAAGGAGCGGGCTATATATACAAAGGCCGCCTGCGCGGCCTCTTTATACATAGCCCAGCCCGCACAGGCGGGCTTCGTTGTGCTAGCCCGCTCCTTTAGGAGCCGGGCGATCTCGCTATCGCGCGCCGGTGCATTCACCGGGCGATCCCGCGCCCCGGCGCAAAGTGGTACAATCCGCCCCTTTCCGGTACAATACAGGGATGACCGGGCTTGCGCCTGGGCTGCCGCGATGATAGTCACATGCGGGGGAACGACGAGGCTGCGCGACCTTATTTGCGGCGCACTCTGCCCCCGCCGCGCGTCGCCGGCCCGCGCAAGCCGCGTATAGCAAGCCCCCGCCCCCGGCGGTGACGGCGCCCGGCCCCGCCGGGTGCCGCCCTACGGAGCCGCGAGCCGCCGGGCGGGCGCGGGCGGTAAAGGAGCGGATCGCGATTATGGTACAGTTAGCTGCATTTCCCAAGTGTTACATGGACGAATTGTGCGTCACGCGGGCGATGACCGTGTTTGAGTGGATCGACCTGGCCGCCACCCTGCCCGTCGATGGGCTGGAGATGTATGACGCCTTTTTCCCGGATCTTGACCCCGATTATCTGGCCCAGGTCAAGACCCGCCTGGAACTCCACAAGTTGCAGATGCCGATGATGTGCTACTCGCCCGACTTCACCATCCCCGACGCCGAGGCGCGGCGGGCCGAGGTGGCGAAGCAGCGCCGCGTCATGGAGGCCACGTCGGCGCTGGGCGGCGCGTTCTGCCGCGTGCTGTCGGGCCAGCGCCGGCCCGAAGTCTCCCGCGAACAGGGCATCGATTGGGTGGTGGAGTGCATCGAGGCGCTGTTGCCTCAGGCCGAGGAGTTGGGCCTGACCCTGACTATGGAGAATCACTACAAGGACAACTACTGGACCTACCCCGAGTTCGCCCAGGCCAGCGACATCTTCTGCGCCATCCTCGACCGGGTGCCGTCGTCGCGGCTGGGCGTGAATTACGACCCGTCCAACGCCATTATCGCCGGGGAAGATCCGCTGGCCGTGCTGGACAAGGTGAAGGACCGCGTCGTGACGATGCATGCCAGCGACCGCTCGCTCAAGCCGGGCTATACGCTCGACGACCTGCGCGCGCAGGAGAACGCGGTCGGCTATGCGTCGGTGCTGCAACATGGCGAGATCGGCCAGGGGCTGAACGACTTCGACGCCATCTTCCGCACCCTGCGCGCCGCCGGCTTCCAGGGCTGGGTCTCCATTGAGGACGGCGTCAACGGCATGGACGAACTGCGCCGCTCCGCCGAGTTCCTGCGGGCCAAGATCGCCGAATACTGGCCCGCCCAGGAGTAGAGCCGCTCCCATGCGGCAGAGGCCGCCTTGGCACGGAATTTGAGATATAGCAGGGTGTACAGTTGGCGTCGTGCACGATCCTGACGGGATCTTGATCTGTGGACGCACAACGGTATCCGAAGGCGATACGTGTTTTACGCGGCAGGCCGGGCCAATGGGGTCTCGCGCCGGCTGCGGCACATAGCATAAGGAGTACACCATGAACGAAGGACTCGGCGATAAGCTGAAGGGCGGCCTCAAGGAAGGGGCCGGTAAGATCCAGGAAGAGTGGGGCGAGGCCACCAACGATCCCAACGCCCAGGCGGAGGGCGAGGCGCGCCAGGTCGAAGGCAATACCGATCAGGCCGTGGGCGGCGTCAAGCAAACCGTCAATGATGTGACGCGCGATGTCAAGAACACCGTCAACGACGTAACTCACTAATTCCCCGCCACTGGCGGGTGGTGAACAACAATGGAGGACTCGCTTCCCCTGCGGGAGGCGAGTCCTCCATCACTTTCGCCACGCCACCCAGCCGGACACGCATATAACCTCAGCGCGGAGGCGCCCAGGACGCAGAAATCGTTAAAATGAGTTTTGTTGGCGGTCTGCGTTTGCGCTGCGGCGTCCCGGTTAGACTTCCATCTACCCAGCCGTAATATAAGCCTTACTTTCCATCGCACCATACCAAAAATCTCTGCGTCCTGGGCGCCTTTGCGGTGAGCATCGATAAATGTACGCCGCATTGTCGCGGGTGCCTATCTATGCTATATTCATAACTGCTGCCCACCGCTAGTCAGGGAGATCCCGCTATGGCTTCCGCCATCGAGACGCTGAATAGTTACGTGCCCCGCCTGGTGGCGCGGCGCCTGGCCGCCGACCCCGCGCCGCTCGCCGGGCCGGTCTCCGATCATCTCCCCGCCGCCATGCTCTTCGCCGATATTTCCGGCTTCACAGCCATGACCGAGCAACTGCTGCAACAGGGGCCGCAGGGGCTGGAGCAGATCACCGAGGTACTCAACAGCTACTTTGGCCGCCTGATCGCCCTGATCGGCGCGCACGGCGGCGACGTGGTGAAGTTCGCGGGCGACGCGGTGCTGGCGCTCTGGCCCGCGGGCGCGGGCGACCTGGCGACGGCGGTGCAGCGGGCCGCCGCCTGCGGCCTAGCCGTGCAGAGCGCGCTGCCCAACTATCAGGTGGCCGAGGGGCGGCGGCTGGCCGTGCGCATCGGCATCGGCGCGGGCGACGTGGCCGTGGCGCAGATGGGCGGCGTGGGCGGGCGCTGGGAACTGCTGGTCGCCGGGCCGCCCGTGTTGCAGATGAGCGCCGCCGAACAGCAGGCCCAGCCCGGCGAGGTGGTCGTCAGCCCCGAAGCCTGGACCCTGGTGGCGCATGAGGGCGCCGGGACGCCGCTGCCGGGCGGCGGCGTCCGCCTGGAACGGGTGCGCGCGCCGCGGCCCGTCGCCGCGGACCCCGCGCCCGAACTCGCGCCCGAAGTCGAACCCGCCTTGCGCGCCTATATCCCCGGCGCGGTGCTGGCCCGCCTGCGCGCCGCCGAAACCGGCTGGCTGGCCGAACTGCGCCGGGTCACGGTCCTCTTTCTCAACCTGCCCGCCTTCAGCCACACCATGCCGCTAGACCAGGCGCAAACCACGATGCACGCGCTGCAAACCATCCTCCAGCGCTACGAGGGCACCGTCAACAAGCTCAGCGTGGACGACAAGGGCGCGTCCCTGGTGATCGCGTTCGGCCTGCCGCCGCTGGCCCACGAGGACGACGCGGTGCGCGGCGCGCAGGCCGCCCTGGCGCTGGCCGGTTATCTGCGCGACGCCGGCATGCCGGGCGCTATCGGCGTGACCACCGGGCGGGCGTTCTGCGGCATTGTGGGCAGCACCGAGCGGCGCGAGTACACTATGATCGGCGCGGTGGTCAACCTGGCCGCCCGGCTGATGCAGGCCGCGCCGGGCGCCATTCTGTGCGACAGCGCCACCTATCAGGCCGCGCAGGCGCAGGTCGAGTTCACCGTCCTGCCGCCCATCCACGTCAAGGGCCGCAGCGATGCCGTGCCGGTGTATCGCCCGCTCGGCGTGGTGCGCGCCGTGGAGGCCCCGCAGCCCGCGCTCATTGGCCGCGCCGCCGAGCGGGCCGCGCTGGAGGCCGCATTGGGGCGCTTGACGCACGGCGGCGACGGCGGGGTGGTGTTCATCGAGGGTGAGGCGGGCATCGGCAAATCGCGCCTGGCCCTGGCCCTGCGCGAGGACGCGACCGGCCAGGACATCACCGTGCTGGCCGGGGCGGGCAACGCGATGGACCAGGCCACCGCCTACCATGCCTGGCGGCCGGTCTTCGACGCCGTGTTCGACCGCTACGGGGCGCACGATGCCGCGGCCCGGCGGGAGCGCGTCCTGGCGACGCTCGCTGCCTTCCCCGACGGCCTGCGCCTGGCGCCCTTGCTCGACACCCTCCTGCAACTCGATCTGCCGGAGACCGACATCACCGCGCAGATGAGCGCCCAGGTGCGGGCCGAGAACACGCGCATCCTGCTGGTGGGGCTGCTGCTGGCCGTTGCCCGGCGCGGCCCGGCCCTGCTCGTCCTCGAAGACGCGCAATGGATGGACTCGGCGTCCTGGGCGCTGGCTGTGGAAGCCGCGAGCCGGGTGCGCTCGCTGCTGCTGGTGGTCGTCACCCGCCCGCCCGGCGACCCGCCGCCCGGCGAGTACCGCGCGCTGCTCACCATGCCCGGCGCGCAACGCATCCGGCTTGACAGCCTGCCGCCCGCCGAGACGCTGGCCCTGGTCTGCGCCCGCCTGGGCGTCCCCACCCTGCCGGAGCCGGTGGCCGCGCTGATCCGCGACAAGGCCGAGGGCCATCCGCTGTTCAGCGAGGAACTGGCCTACGCCCTGCGCGACGCCGGGCTGCTGATCGTCGCGGACGGCGAATGCCGCCTCGCGCCCGGCGCCGCCGACCTGCGTGCCCTCACCTTCCCCGACAACGTGCAGGGCGTAATCACCAGCCGCATCGACCGGCTGACCCCGCAGCAACAGGTCACGCTCAAGGCGGCCAGCGTCATCGGGCGCGTGTTCCCCGTCCGTGTGCTGCGTGACATCCACCCCATTGAGGACGACAAGCCGCACCTCGTGCGCGAACTCCAGACGCTCGACCGGCTCAACCTGACCCTGCGCGACTCGCCGCCGCCCGACCTGGCCTATATGTTCAAGCACGTCATCACCCAGGAAGTGGCCTACAACCTGATGTTGTTCGCCCAGCGGCGGCAGTTGCACCGCGCGGTGGCCGAGTGGTACGAGGCGCGCTACGCCAACGACCTCGCGCCCTATTATGCGATCCTGGCCCACCACTGGGGCAAGGCCGAAGTGGCGGACAAGACGCTGTTTTACCTGGAGAAGGCGGGCCAGGCCGCCCTGCGTAGCTATGCCAACCAGGAGGCGATCAGCTTCTTCCGCGATCTGCTGGCCCTGCACGCGCGGGAGGGCACGGCAGACGAGCAGACCCGCCGCGCCCGCTGGGAGTGGCAGGTGGGCGAGGCCCACTACGGCCTGGGCCAACTGGCCGAGAGCCGGGCGCACCTGGAGCGCGCCGCCGCGCTGTTCGAGCAGCCGCTGCCGCAGGGCACAGTCCGCATGGCGTTCGGCCTGCTGAACGAGATCCGGCGGCAGGTGGGCCACCGCGTGCGCCTGCCGCTACAGAGGCAGCGCGCCGGGCGCCGTCCCAACCCGCAACGCGCCGTGTTGCTGGAGGCCGCGCGCACCTTCGAGCGGCTGGGCCAGATCTTCTACGTGGGCAACGAGGCGCTGCCCGCCGGGTACGCCGCCCTGCGTTGCCTCAACCTGGCCGAGAGCGCCGGTCCCTCGCCCGAACTGGCCCGCGCCTACGCCACGGTCAGCGGCGCGGCCTCCATCGTGCCGCTATATCGCCTGGCCCGCGCCTACGGGCGCCGGGCGCAAGCCATCGCCAACCGCGTGCGCGACCTTCCCACGCAACTCTGGGTGTTGCAGGTCATCGGCTATTACAACATCGGCATCGGCCACTGGACCGAGGCGCGCGAGGCGCTGACCCGCGGCATGGCAATAGCCGACCAGTTGGGGGACCGCCGCCGCTCGGAGGAAAGCCTGGGCCTGCTCATGGTGGTGGCCTATCTCCAGGGCGAGTTCGCCGCGCGCCGCGCGCACTCCGCCCAGTACGCCGCCAGCACCCATGGCGGCGACCCGCAGATCCAGTTCCTGGCCCGCACGCAGCGGGTGGAGAACGCCCTGCCGGTGGGCGACCTGGCCGCGGCGCAGACCGCGCTTGACGAGGCCATGCCCCTGCTGGCGGCCAACCTGGGCGCCGCCGCCGAGATCCTGGGCTACGGCCTGCTGGCGCTGACCCGCCTGCGCCACAGCGATCCCGTCGCGGCCCGCGAGCACGCCCGCCACGCCGCCGCGCGCATCGCCGCCACCTCGCCCACGCTGGTCTATGCCCTCGAAGGCTACGCCGCCGTCGCCGAGACGACCGTGATGCTGTGGGAAACGGGCCGCCACGACCCGGCCACGGCGCGCGCCGACCGTCGCGCCGCCCACCGGGCCGTGCGGGCGCTGAATAACTTCGCCCGCGTCTTCCCCATCGCCGCGCCGCGCGCCGGGCGCTGGCGGGGCGTTGCCGCCTGGCTCGACGGCCACCCGGCGCTGGCGCGCACCGTCTGGGCGCGCAGCTTGGCGACCGCCACCCGCCTCGCCATGCCCTACGAGCAGGCGCTGCTGCACTACGAGATGGGCCGCCACGCCCGCGGGCCCGCCCGCCGCGCCCACCTGGCCCAGGCTCGCGCGATCTTCGCCCGCCTGGGCGCCACCGGCGACCTCGCCCGCCTCGACGCGGTGGCCCGCGACCCATGAGCCACCGTGCCGATCTCACGACCCGCACCCATTCCAGCATCCCGAAGGGAGACGCCCCCGCATGAGCGACGAACCCCGCCCGATCCCGATCAACGTCCGCGGCCAGAAGGTGGCTCTCGGCCCGTTCTTGCGCGAGCATGTGGCCGTCCATTGGGGCTGGCTGCAAGACCCGGAGATCGCCGTCCATGGCAACGGCAGCTTTGAGTTGCGCTCGCTGGAGCGGTCGCTGGACGGCTTCGCCAACCCGACGCGGAACGAGATGGTCTTCAGCATCTATGCCGTGGAGGATCTGACGCTCATCGGAGAGACGGTGCTGATGGAGATCGACCACCGCCAGGGCACGGCCCTGTTCGGCATCACCATTGGCCGCAAAGAGTATTGGGGCCAGGGCTACGGCACCGAGGCCACCCAGCTGGTGCTGGACTACGGGTTCCGCTTCCTGAACCTGCACAATATTATGTTAATTACCACCAGCTTCAACATCCGCGCCCAGCGGGCCTATGCCAAGGCCGGCTTCAAGGAGATCGGCCGCCGCCGCGGATCGCTGCTGATCGACGGGCGCCGCTACGACGACATCTACATGGACTGCCTGGCGACCGAGTTCGAGTCGCCCCAGCCCGGCTGGTTCGCGTTGCCGGAGTAGCGGACATCTGTGCATCAGCGCCGTTCATGCGCCGCGAAGACGCGAAGGGTGCGAAGATTGCGATTAATATAAATTGTCTTCGCGTTCTTCGTTCCTTCGCGGTGCATTGGTGAACGGATAGCGGAGAATAGGCATGAAAGTGAGGGCGCAGCATGGATCTATCCGAGCAAGCGGGGCGCGAAGCAGCGGCCTGGCTGGACTATCCCGCGCCGGCGCAATCGACCGTGGTGGGCACGATCAAGGTGTCGCGCGACGAGTTTGGCGGACCGCAGATTGCGCCCCGCCCGCTGCTGGTCTATCTGCCGCCCTCGTATGCCGGGTCGGACCGGCGCTACCCGGTGCTCTACATGCACGACGGGCGCAATCTCTTCGACGCGGCCACCAGCTATTCCGGCGAGTGGCAGGTTGACGAGACGATGGAGGCGCTGAGCGCGGAGGGTATCGAGGCGCTGGTTGTCGGCATTCCCAACGCCAACGATGCGCGGGCCGGGGAGTATTCACCCCATGCGCATAGCGAATATGGGGGCGGCAATGCGGATGCCTACCTGCGCTTCCTGGCGGGCACCGTCAAGCCGTTGATCGACCGATCTTTTCGCACGCTGCCCGACCGCGCCCATACCGGCACGCTGGGGGCGTCGCTGGGCGGGCTGGTCAGCCTCTACGCGCTTTTCACCCGGCCCGAGGTTTTCGGCTTCGCGGGCGTGCTGAGTCCGGCGTTCTGGTGGACCGAGGGCGCGATTTTCCCCTGGATCGAGCAGGCGCCGTTTGTGCCGGGCCGCATCTATATGGATGTGGGCGACCAGGAGGTGCCGGAGGTGCCGGGGATGCGTGAGGCGTATTTGAACGACGCCATCCGCATGGCGGCGCTGCTGCGCGCCAAGGGCTACAGCGCCGCGGACCTCTACTTCGCCGTGGACGCGGGCGGCGCCCACCGCGAGGCGGCCTGGGCACGCCGCCTGCCTACCGCGCTCCGCTTTCTCCTGGGTCCGCTGCGCGAGGCGCCGGGACGCTAGGCGCGGGCCACTCCCAACCAGCAAGAGGGGATGCACTTGCACGTCTACAAAGCACTTCTGAAATACGCCTTTGCCGCGCTGTTCATCGGCAGCGGCATCCTGCACTTTGTGAAGCACGGGGTGTATATGCGCCTGATGCCGCCCGCGCTGCCCTTCCCGGACGCGCTGGTCTACCTCAGCGGCGGGATCGAGGGCGGGCTGGGCGTGCTGCTGCTGGTGCCGCGCACGCGCCGGGTCGCCGCCTGGGCACTCATCCCCACGCTGATCGCCGTCTTCCCCGCCAACATCTACGCCGCGACCACTGCGGGCACGGCCCACGAGGCGATGCCCGGCGTGCCGGTCTGGGTGGCCTGGCTGCGCCTGCCCATCCAGGGCGTGCTGATCGCCTGGGCCTACTTCTACACACGCGCCGAGTAACCCCGGCGGCTTGCCTCAGCCCCGGCACACAATGTGCTGCTTAGCGCTCCCCATGTGAAGCGGCTAGGCGTCACGACCTAGCATCCCGGCAGGCGACCAACCTCTCCCCCGGCTGGGGTAAACCCCACCCCGCCACGGGGAGGGAAGATCGCCGCCGGGAGTTCCCCCCTTCCCGCGCCGGGAATGGGGGCAGGGGGGTTAGGCCCGCCGCGCACCGGGTACCATCAGCAAAGGAGAATTCCGCACTATGCCTATCACCCCGAAAGTCGGCGTCTTTGTGCCCCAGGGTTGGCGCATGGATCTGGTCGACATCCCCGACCCGGTCGAGAAGTACGAGGCGATGACCCGCGTGGCCCAGGAGGCCGAGCGGCTGGGCTTCGATTCCATCTGGCTCTATGACCACTTTCACACCGTGCCCACCCCGGAGTTGGAAACGACGTTCGAGTGCTGGACCAGCACGGCGGGCCTGGCCCGCGACACGAGCACGATCCGCATCGGCCAGATGGTGACGTGTAACGGCTACCGCAACCCGGCCCTGCTGGCGAAGATCGCCTCGACCGTGGACGTGATGAGCCACGGACGGCTCGATTTCGGCATCGGCGCGGGCTGGTACGAGCACGAGTGGCGCGCCTATGGCTACGGCTTCCCCGAGACGCGCGACCGGATGCGGATGCTGCGCGAGGCGTGCGCGATCATCACGAAGATGTGGACGGAGGACTACCCGACGTTCGCGGGCGAGCACTACTCGATCAACGAGCCGATCAATGAGCCGAAGGGTGTCCGCACGCCGCACCCTTCGTTCTGGATCGGGGGCAGCGGCGAGCAGGTGACGCTGCGGCTGGTGGCTCGCTACGCCGACGCCTGTAACATCGGCGCCGACCCGGACGTGGCGGAGCACAAACTTGCGGTGCTCCGCCAGCATTGCGAGCAAGTGGGCCGCGACTACAA
>JAICKM010000548.1 GCA_025927935.1 Chloroflexia bacterium
CCACTGGCCGGAGGGCGACTGGCGCAACACCTATTTCGTGCCGGAGAACCTGATCCCCAGCGTCGAGCATGCCGAGGCGTTGAAGCCGCTGGTGCCCGCGGGCATGACCATGGCCGCGATGGCCCTGCGCTTCATCCTGGACAATCCCGACGTGAGCACGACGATCCCCGGCATGCGCACGCCTGCGCGGGTGGACGAGAACACGGCGGTGAGCGACGCCGCGCCCTTGCCCGATGAGTTGCGGGCGCAAGTGCGGGCGCACCGCTGGGATCGGCAGCCGACCGCGTGGTCGCAGTAGGGCAGGCGCGGGCTTGCATGTCCGAAAACGGCGAGAAAGTGCGCGGGAATTGCGCTACAATGGGGACATGCATACGAACCACACCCAAACCACCAACCTGCCGCTGAACGCGGATAATTGTTACCAGGCGCTGGTCAGCCGGGACGCGCGTTTCGACGGGCGATTTTTCGTGGGCGTGTCGAGCACGCACATCTACTGCCGCGTCGTGTGCCCGGCCAAGACGCCCCGGCGCGAGAACTGCACCTTCTATCCGAGCGCGGCAGCCGCCGAGCGGGCGGGGTATCGCCCGTGTTTGCGCTGCCGCCCGGAACTCGCGCCGGGCAACGCGCTGCTCGACGCTGTGAGCCGGCTCGCGGCGGAGGCCGCGAGCCGCATCGAGGACGGGGTGCTGACCGAAGCGAGCGTGGGGCACCTGGCCGCCGAACTGGGCATCAGCGAGCGGCACCTGCGCCGGGTGGTGGAGCGCGAGTTCGGCGTGACGCCCATCGAGCTGGCGCAGACACACCGGCTGCTGCTGGCAAAGCGCCTGCTGACGGACACCGATCTGCCGGTGATCGAGGTGGCCTATGCCAGCGGGTTTGCCAGCCTGCGGCGCTTTAACGCCCTGTTCAAGGAACGCTACCGGCTGAACCCGACGGGGCTACGCAAGGCACAGCCGCAACGGATCGTGCAACGCCCGCTCTTGTGCGACGTGGCCTATCGTCCGCCGCTGGACTGGGGCGCGCTGCTCGGCTTCCTGGGCGCGCGGGCCATCGCCGGGGTGGAGCAGATCGACGGCCCACGCTACCGGCGCACCGCAGTGTTCGGCAAGCACCGCGGGTGGCTGGCGGTGGAGCCGGTGCCGGGGAAGGCGCTGCTGCGGGTCAGCCTGGCGCCCGCGCTGGCCCCGGTGCTGCCGCAGGTGCTGGCCGCGGTCAAGCGGCTCTTCGATCTGCTGGCGCCGCCTGAAGTCATCGCCGCGCACCTGGGCCCGATCGCGGCAGCCCAGCCCGGCTTGCGGGTGCCGGGCGCGTTCGACGGCTTCGAGGTAGCGGTGCGCGCCATTCTGGGCCAGCAGGTGAGCGTGAAAGCGGCAAGCACGCTGGCGGGCCGCCTGGCCGCCGCGTTCGGCGAACCCATCGAGACGCCCTATCCGGAATTGCGCGTGCTCACGCCGGGCGCGGCGCGGATGGCCGAAGTGATGCCGGAAGAGATCATGGCGCTGGGGATCACGCGCAGCCGGGCCACGGCCATCGTCGCGCTGGCCCAGGCGGTGACGGCGGGCACGATCCGGCTGGAGCCGCGGGTCGATGTGGCGGATGCTATGGACCGGCTGCGCGATCTGCCCGGCGTGGGCGAGTGGACGGCGCAGTATATCGCCATACGCGCCCTGTCCTGGCCCGACGGCTTCCCGCATGGCGACCTGGGCATCCGCAAGGCGCTGGGCGAACCCAATCCCAATCGCGTGTTCGCGCTGGCGGAAGCGTGGCGCCCGTGGCGTGCTTACGCCGCGATGCACTTATGGAAATCTCTGGAGACCCCTTTATGCTTGACCGACGTCGAACCGCAGACACAGATCGCGTGATCTATTACACCCAGGTGGACAGCCCGATTGGGCCGCTGCTGCTGACCGCGGATGGGACGGCGTTGACCGGGCTGCATATGAGTCCGTTGCGCCCCGGCCCGGCGACGGGCGACGTGGCCCGCGATTGGGGACTCACAGGAGCCACGGGAACGTGGGTGGCGCAGGCGGACGCTGCCCCCCTGCGCGAGGCGGCGGCGCAACTGGCCGCCTATTTCACGGGCCGGCTGACGGCGTTCGACGTGCCGCTGGCGCTGCACGGCACGGAATTTCAGCGCCGGGTCTGGACCGCGTTGCAGGCCATCCCTTACGGCACGACCATCTCCTATGGAGACCTGGCGCGGTGGGTAGGCAACCCGCAGGGATCGCGGGCGGTGGGGCTGGCGAACGGGCGCAACCCGATTGCCATCATCGTGCCCTGCCACCGTGTGATCGGGACCAACGGCAAACTGACCGGCTACGGCGGCGGCCTGCCGCGCAAAGCGGCGCTGCTCGACTTCGAATTTGCAGTGCGGCTGAACGGTCCCGCCGCTTTCCCGCCCCATGGCGATTTCGCCGAAGACGCACAACGCGATCCCACCTCTCTACCAACTTCCGCGCACGCGCTGGTCGCGGCTCGCTAGGCGCTACCTGGGACCGAACCGGTGACATTGCCCGGCCCGGTCTTTCCCCGCGCCTGGCCCACATTTGTAACCCATCTGTCACGTGCATATACCGTTGCTCCCACCTCCTTCGCCTATGATGGAGCGGGGGGCCGCTAGCCGGGCATCGAGAACCGCAGGCGATTGGCCGCTCCCGGAAAGGAGAGGATCGATGGAGACCAATGTCTGGCGTATCCACCATAATGAATTACCGGATCTGCGCCACGAGGAGTACACGGTGGCCGAATTGGCGGAGATCCTGGGTGTGGGACGTGAGTTGCTGCTGCACGCTATCCGGACCGGCGAGTTGAAGGCGGTGCAAGTGCATTCACACGCCATCATTATCAAGCGCGAAGATTCGTTGGACTGGCTGAAACGGCGCGGACAGCTATTCTAAACCGGTGCGCCTCCCGTGTGCGGCGGCGTGCCTCAATGGTCTGGTCACAAATGACAAATTCTGCCTGACCCGCACCACCCGCTTGCAGTTACGCCATTGGCACTTGCCCCTGGCCCGTCGCCTCGCTCATGAAACCGCCGATCCGTGTACTCTACAAGAGACCAGTCTCCCCACTGGCTCTTGTGGAGGTGCCCATGAATCGCAAGTGGACGGTCCGGCGCCAGTGGCTCGCGCCGGTGACTGCGATCCGGCGCTGGGATCGGGCCTACCAGACCCTGCTGGGAACCCGCCCGCTCCCTGTGCCCCCTCCGCTGGGGCCGATCTCCCCAGCGATTCCCGAATCGGAGGTGTCTGATGCGTATTGCTCTGTATGTGCGCGTCTCGACGCAGCACCAAACCCACACCCAAACCATTGACCAACAACTCGATCGCTTGCGCGCCCATGCTCAAACGCAGAACTGGCCGCTCGCCGACGATCTCATCTTCCGTGACGACGGCTTCAGCGGGGCCACGTTACATCGCCCCGGCCTGGAACGGCTCCGTGAGCAGGTCGCCGCCGGGGGCCTCGACCGCCTGCTGCTCACCGCCCCGGATCGCCTGGCCCGCAATTACGCCCATCAAGTCCTCCTGTTGGACGAATTTGCGCAAGCCGGCTGTAGCGTTGAGTTTTTGGACCGCCCGATGAGCCAGGATCCGCATGACCAGTTGGTCCTCCAGATCCGGGGGGCCGTGGCCGAATATGAACGCTCCTTGATCGCCGAGCGCATGCGCCGGGGCCGCCAGACGAAATTACGCGCTGGGGTGCTCTTGCCCTGGACGCGCCCGCCCTACGGCTACGCCCTCGACCCCGATCATCCCCGCGACCCGGCCGGGGTGCGCCTGGCCCCAGCGGCGGCGGCGATTGTGCAGGAGATGTTCGCGTACTATATAGAAGCTGGTCATAGCCTGGCCGGGCTGACCAAGTGGCTCACCCGCCGGGCGCTACCCGCGCCGCAGGGGCAGACCCGCTGGAACCAGGCCACCGTGCGCGGCATCCTCGGCAACCCGGTCTACACCGGGGCCCTCTATACCAATCGCTGTGGCAGTGCGCCAGGGCGGCGGCGGCAATCCGCGCTGGCCCCGGTGGGGCACACCGGCGGGCACTTTATCCGTCCGGCGAGTGAATGGGTGCGCATTGGCGACGTGCCCGCGCTGGTCAGCCAGGCCGACTTTGACCAAGTACAAAGCAAATTGGCGCAGAATCAGCGGTTTGCGGCCCGCAACAACACCGCGCAAGACTACCTGTTGCGGGCGTTAGTCAGTTGCGGGCAGTGTCAGCTGGCCTGTACGGGGCGCAGCGATCCACGGGGAGGGTACGCGTACTATGTCTGTCGGGGCAAAGCCAACGCCACCCAATCGTGCCGCGATACCAAGTGCAGCGCCCGGTTTATCCCGGCGGCGCAACTGGATGACGTGGTGTGGGCGGATCTGTGCGCTGTGTTGACCCACCCAGAGGTGATCGCGACGGCGCTCCAGCGGGCGCAAAATGGCGCGTGGCTGCCGCAAGAGTTGGCGGCGCGGCGCACGAACTTGCAGCGCGCCGCGACTGAGATAGCGGGGCAAATCGAACGCTTGACGGAGGCGTATCTGGCGCGGGTGCTGGAGTTGGCGGAGTACCAGCGCCGGCGGGGCGAGTTGGAGCAGCGCCGGGAGAGTTTGACGCAGCAGGCCCAACAACTGCTGGCGCAGGTCGAACGCCAGCACGAAATCACGGGGCTGGCGACGGCGGTGACGGAGTTTTGTGAACGGGTGCAAGCCAGCTTGACTCAGGCGGACTTTGCGACCCGCCGGGCATTAGTGGAGTTGCTGATTGACCGGGTGGTGGTCACGGGGGAGGAGGTCGAGATCCGCTATGTGATCCCGACCTCCCGCCGGAGCGAACACGTGCGATTTTGTTATTTGCGATTGGACTATTTCGCTCCTCCTGCGTTGCCGGTACAGATTATGCTCGGATGTGCGTGACGGAGATGGGCAA
>JAICKM010000678.1 GCA_025927935.1 Chloroflexia bacterium
ATCCGCCAGTATGGTCTGGAGCAACTGGAGGCCGCCGGTGAAGCGGACATGGTGGGCCGCCGGCATGCCGCCTACTATCTGGGGTTTGCCGAAGAGGCCGTGCCGTATTTGAGCAGAGCTGCACAGCTTGAATGGTTGGAAAGGCTTGACCGCGATCTCGACAATCTGCGCATGGCCTTTACCTACTGTCTGGAACGGGCGTCTGCCGGAGACCTGTTGATCGAACAGGGTTTACTCGTCGCGGGGAAGTTGTATCCCTACTGGCATTTGCGCGGGCGCTACTCAGAAGGGCTGCTGTGGCTTCAGGCGTTACTCACCGCGCCCTCTCTATCCCGGCCCAGTGCCGGACGCGCCCGTGCGCTCCAAACCTCCGCTTCTTTGAAAACGTCTGTCGGAGATCGCATTACCGCGTATGCGCAGAGCTACGAGAGCCTCGCGATCTGTCAGGAGCTCGACGATCCGCACGAACTCGGGTACGCCTTGCTCAACTTAGGTTCCCTCGACGTCTCGCTGTCTCCGCCGGATGCGCTGCTAGGGAATGGCGGGTCCCGCCGCCTGGAGAAAGCACTCCAGTTGATGCGCGCCACGGGCGACCAGGCTGGGGAGGTGCAGGCCCTGCTGTGGTTTGGGTTTCGTTTGCT
This sequence comes from Chloroflexia bacterium, assembly GCA_025927935.1. Next base: position 642 of record JAICKM010000678.1, read on the forward strand.
GAGGAACGGTGATTTCCCCAGCGCCGCAGCGCGATTTAGAGAAGGCTTAAAACTCGCCCAAACTCATGGCGACGGCTGGTCAGCCGGTATGGCTCTGACCGGGCTTTCGGAGGCCACGTGGCTCAGCGGCGACATCGCGGTCGCCCGGCGCTTAGCCGTGCAGTCGCTGGAACAACATCAGACTATCGGCGATCAGCACGGTTGCGGGCATGTGCTGGGCCTGCTGGGTGACCTAGCACAGGCGGCCGGTGACCTCGCGGCGGCGCAGTCCTGCTATCTGCGGTGTCTGGAGACGCTGCGGGCCATGGGTGAGGTGCCACGCAGTGTCCGGACGCTCTGGGGTATGGCTACGTTGGCCGTCGCGACAGACCAGCCGGTGCGCGCCCTGCAGTTGGCCGGCGCGGCCACCTCGCTCTCGCAGACGGCCCTCGTCTCGGCATATTCATCGGAGGACAGCCGGCTGGCCCAAATGTGGGCATTGGCCCAGCAGCGACTTAGCCCCGAGGAGCAGGCAGTGGCCTGGGCGACCGGGCAGGCTATGGACCTGGATCGAGCTATCGCCGTAGCCCTCCACGACCCAGATGGAGACTGAAGATGTGCTCCGGCAGCGAGGCGGCTCTGCCCGTTTTCCTTCCAAGCTCCGGCACCTTATGAATTCGCTCGTATAAAGGTGTTGGTCTGCTCCTTGCATACTGGCCGTCCAGTGGTGGACGTTTTATTCAGAATAGCCGCAAAAGGCCCGTTCAGCATTCTCACGGGCGCCGATAGCCGGCATCCGCGCTCTCGCACTTAATCCTGATCGTGACGGAGGATAGAGCATGGCACGAGTCGACGAATTGCGCCTGATGACGAAGGTAGCGCGGCTCTACTATGAACATGACATGACCCAACCCGAGATCGCCGCCCAGTTCGACCTGTCGCAGGCCACGGTTTCGCGCCTGCTTAAGCGGGCCAAGCAAGAGCAGATAGTGCGTGTAACGGTAAATGTGCCCCATGGAGCTTATCCCGAACTCGAAGAACATCTGCAAGAGCGGTACGGGCTGAAAGAAGCCGCCGTTGTGGACAGCATCGATAACGGCGACCAGGGTCTGCGGGACATCGGCGCGGCGGCAGCCTACTACCTGGAGACAACGCTGCGCTCCGGTGATGTGATCGGTGTCTCCTCGTGGAGTTCGACGCTGCTGGCGATGGTCGATGCGTTGCAACCATTGTCCCGGCTTAGCGGGATACAGGTAGTGCAGATACTCGGCGGCCTCGGCAGCCCATCGGCCGAGATTTATGCCAGCCGGCTGATCGGTCGTCTCGCCAGTCTGGTACGCGGCGAGGCCGTACTCCTGCCGGCTCCCGGCATCGTCGGGTCTCCGGAAGCCATGCCGATATTACTGGAGGATCGCTACGTCCGCAACGCGATGGACATGTTCAGCAAAGTGACGATCGCCCTGGTGGGAATCGGGACGGTTGAACCCTCCGGTCTGTTAGCTAGCAGCGGTAATATCTTCTCGCCGGAAGAGCTGAACATCCTGCGCGCGGCGGGCGCCGTCGGCGACATCTGCCTGCGGTTTTTCGATGCGGCCGGCAAGCCGGCTGTAACACCACTGGACGAGCGGGTTATCGGGATGCGGCTGGAGCACCTGCGCCAGGTGAAAAGAGCAGTAGGGATCGCGGGCGGCAAGCGCAAGTTGAGTGCCATTCGGGGTGCGCTGCAGGGCCGTTTGATTAACGTCCTGATCACGGACCGCTTTACTGCACAGCATCTGCTGCAAACGGACTCGCCCCCTGAGCCACTGTCCTCGGTAGATCAATCCTATCCCCAGCCAGGCACAACGCTTCAGAAAAGATAGCATGACTTGCCGCTTAGGCGCCTTCGGTCGTCGCCCACCGCTGGTTGCCCTGAGATCAGCGGCGCAACGGGTAGAGCGCTAGTACCGCTTCTTGCAACGGCAAGGAGATTGCGCCGTCATATGTCCTTACCTGCAGTTGTCCGTCCTTCGTATAGGCGAGCAGGCCAGGACCCAGGTTCCAGCGCTGCCCCGTCCCGTTGTAAAGCTCCGAGTGTTGTCCGGGATCACCGGGCACGCCCGCGATGGCGATTAGCTCCGTGGGAGTACGATCTGTGGCTGTTGTACCGGGGAGTGCAGTACTATACACGGTGGCAAGCAAGTCAGGGCCCGTGCTCCGGTTTAGAAGGGTATAGACGAGGCGACTCTCTATTTCCCTCGCCGCTGCTAAGCTATCGCCATAGCGGACCGGTAGCGCCAGCGTTGTGGCCTTGCCGTGCGCATCCACGTAGAGCGCCGGTAGTACGTTCGTGGACATGCTGCTGAGGGGCAGGAGCATACCGTTGCTCAGATTCATGACGTGCAATCGATCTACAAAGTCGATCTGATCCGTGGTCCAAATCGTCCATTGCGGGTTGGTCGGATCGATCAGGCGCAACTCTCCAGCGGGATAGGTTTTGCGCTCGATCAGCAACTTGCCCGCAAACACTCCGGAGTCGATGAAGGCCGCATCATACCAGGCATTGCCCACAACCAGCAAATCGTGGCGCTTTGTAGACATCAATACTTCTGGGAAGCGGCTCCCGTCGGTGGTCAGCAGAACGAGGCGATGATCTTGCGGGCCGGATGCATCCGGTATGAACTCATCTGAGAGCAAGTAGCGCCCATCGGGGCTGAGCCACGCCGCCTGGACTATCGCCTGGCGGGTGGCCACGAGCCCAAGCCGGCCCTGGGGATCGCTTACGTAGAGTTCAGTCTCCGGATGATATCCCAGCACGTTTGTGTAATTGCCGACAACCAGGCGCTTATAGCTGTTGTCGGCGAGGATCGCCCAGGCCGGGCCAGGCAGGGGCACGCGCGTGACCATTGTGCTGGTGTAAGCCTGGTAGCCGGGCGTATAGAACTGCACGTCACGGGCATAGGCGAGACGCACGTCCAGGTAGTTGCCGTCTGCGGTGTAGTTCTCGCCCATCACCCCGCTGTCGTCGCAAGTGAACCCGCTGAACTCCATCGGATCGAAAGCCAGGGGCCGGGCAGTGATCATGCCGCCCCCAGATTGGGCTACCATTAGTGTCCGCAGCCGCAGAGGTACCCCGAGATCGTCACGGGGCCCACCAGGAATAACTGTTGCGCCTGGCGTTGGCCCGCCGGGTCCGGGCGGGAAGGGCGTGTCATAGACCACGCATGGGGATGCGCTGTTGCTGCGCACCTGGCTGGATGCATCACTGCCCGGCAGGTAGTTCCAGCCGTTAGCCATGTAGAGATAGAGGCCAGGGGAGCCTGCTGCCGGCGCGCGCAAGGCTACCG
>JAICKM010000584.1 GCA_025927935.1 Chloroflexia bacterium
CTTGATCTCCGACGCAAACTCGCCATACGTAATGCCCATATGGTGGTAGCCGATTTTGCGGTGCCCGATTTCATCGGTGCGTCGCCCTCGGATAGTGAGCAGGTCATCCTGCAACGTAATCTCCAGGCTCTCTTCATTCATGCCCGCGACTTCCATCTTGACGACCACATCGCCGGCGGTCTCATAGATGTCGGTCGGGGGGCGCCAGGGTTTGCGCGTGACCAGCACAAAAGGCCGGCCCGAACTCGCGGGCCAGATATCACTGTCGTTCGCCAGATCCTGGTCGCCGGCAAACCCTTCGCCCGGCTCCAACTGCGCATAGCCGGTGCGTACACGATAATAACGCATGGTTTCTGTCCTTAGTGTAACGACTTAATCGGGTGCGCTCCATCCGTAAGCTCCAATGAGCGGGACAAAGACGCACGGCATAATTTCTTCACGTTGAATGTGGCCGGCGCGGTTTGTAATGCGCATCAGCATTTGCTGCTTGGCATCGCCGACCGGGATCACCAACCGGCCCTCCGGGGCCAACTGGCCGACCAGATGGTCGGGGACCGCCGGAGCGCCCGCCGTCACGATAATCGCGTCGTAGGGCGCTGCGGCGGGCCAGCCCCGCGAGCCGTCGCCGATCACCACATCGATATTACGAAACCCCAGTTCTCTTAATACAACGGTGGCTCGTTCCGCTAAGAACGGATGGCGCTCCACGGAGATCACCTGCCCGCCGAGCATGCTCAGGATCGCGGCCTGATAGCCCGATCCGGTGCCGATCTCCAGCACGCGCTCGCCGCCTTTGAGCCGTAGCGCCTCGCTCATAATGCCTACCATATAGGGCTGTGAGATCGTCTGGTTCTCGGCGATGGGCAGCGCGCAATCCTCGTAGACTAGGTGGCGGACATCCGCCGGCAAGAACCGTTCGCGCGGCAAGCGGCCCATCGCGTCCAGCACACGGGTATCGTGGATGCCGCGTTCGGCCAACTGCTGCATGACCATTTTCTGCCGCCGGGCATCCAGGTCCAGCGGCTGCTGGGTGGGGGCGGCGTCGTTGTTGTTCGCCATGGTTTTTCTAACGTTGCTCCCTGGTTTCTAAAGTTTCGTTTACCAATTATTATACCAAACTTGACATAAGCAAAGCAAACCCATTAGTTTGTCACTCTGAGCGGAGCGAAGAGTCTCGTCTTTTGGGCTAGGAGACGGAGATTCTTCGCTGCGCTCAGAATGACGGATCCCGGTTGCCCGCCTGCTCGTGTTCACGCGAGGTGCGCCTCGGCATTCACCAGGCGCGTCAGTTCCATGGCATTACGGACGGCCCAGCCCTGCGGGTCGTTGTTGAAATAGCAGTAGATCGTGTGGCCCGCCGCGACAAAGCGCAGAATCTGGTCGCGCCAGTAGCGCAGCTCGTCGGCCAGGTAGTCATAGTAATACATCGCGCGGCTGCCGTGAAAGCGGATGTAGACGAACGGCGCGGTGACGACCAGCGGACTCTCGTACTGCGGCAAGCTGGCGATGCAGAAGGCGACGTGTGCCTGCTCCAGCGCGGCAAAGAACGCATCGTTGAGCCAACTGGGATCGCGGACCTCGATGGTATGTTGCAGGTCCGCGGGCAGCGCGGCCAGGAACGTGGCAAGGCGCTCCGCGTCGAAATGCCAGCGCGGCGGCAGCTGGTACAGGATCGGGCCAAGCTTGGGACCGAGCAACCTGGCCCGCTCCAACAGGCGGGCCAGCGGCTCCTGCGGGTCCTTGAGTTTCTTCATGTGGGTGATGAACCGGCTCGCCTTGACCGCGAAAATGAAGCCCTCCGGCGACTTGTCGCGCCAGGACTCGAACGTCGCCGGACCGGGCAGGGTGTAATGGGTGTTGTTTAGTTCAACGGTGGGGAAGTACTGGACATAGTGGGCCAGCCAGCGCGTGGTGGGCAGGTCCGGCGGGTAAAAGGGACCGCGCCAGTGTTTGTAGGCGTAGCCGGAACAGCCGATCCACACACGGCGGTTGGGGTTGCTTGCTACAGGTGCGGCGGGCGGTAAGTCCATGGCGGCCCACCAGCAATTGCGGTGCCAGGGCGCGCGCCCGGCTACTGCAAGGGCAGGTTGTAGATACGCGCCAGCGTCAGCACGACCACGGCGGTGAGGCCCCAGAGGATTACGCACACCAGCAGCGGCCGGTCGCGCAACAGGAGTTCATCGGGCGCGCCGCCCTCGTTCTTCTGGTAGATCAGGTACTGGTAGCGGAAGATGCCGTATAGGACAAAGGGGATCGTCACCATCATCATGTGGTTCTCCGGCAGATTCTTCGCGGTGAAGGTATACATGGCATAGGCCATGACCGTGCTGGAGGTGACGACGGTGATCATCTGGTCGAGCAGCACCGGCGAATACTCTTGCAGGATCTTGCGATGACTGCCCGCCCCTTCGCTCAACAGGATCAACTCGTGGCGGCGCTTGCTGCAGCCGATGAACAGGCCGAGCAGCGTGACGCAGACATAGAGCCAGGGCGAGATCGGCACGTCGATGACCAGGGCGCCGGCCATGGCGCGCAGGACGAAGCCGGAGGCCAGCAGCAGCACGTCCACGATGACCACATGCTTGAGCCAGAACGAGTAGGCGATCTGGGTGGCAAAATAGAGCACGCAGATGGCGCCGAATTGCCAGTTGATGGCGAAGGCCAGGCCCAGCGTGCCCACCAGGATCACCGCGCACGCGGCAACGGCGATGCTGGGATTCAGCGCCCCGGAGGCCAGCGGCCGGTAGCGTTTGCGCGGGTGCTTGCGGTCGGCCTCGCGGTCGGCCAGGTCGTTCATGATGTAGACCGCGCTCGACAGCAGGCAGAAGAGAATGAACGCGGCGGCTGTCAGCGCGATGGCCTGCGGGTCGCGGAAGCGGAAGGCGAAGACGATGGCGGCCAGCACGACGCCGTTCTTGGTCCACTGCTTGGGCCGCATCGTCTTGAGCAGCAGCAGCGGCCAAGGGCGATTGCGCGCCACCTCGGCGGGCGGCGTGCCGTCCGCATCTACCGGCTCTATGGGGAACGCTTGCTCCGCCCCGTCCGGCGACGAAATCTCGGTATTCTCGGTCCCTGGTTTAACGGTTGAACGCGCCATTGCCGGCACACTGCCTCCCACTAGAATCAATTAAGCATCTTATCATACCCGAAAGGTGCCACGCCTGCAACCACCGGGCGCGCTCGCATGGCGGCGCGGCCCGATTAAAATCGGGACTCCGCGCGGGGGCAGGTGTGAGGCCGGCGGCCCGACTTTAATCGGGTGCCGACCGAGGCTGGAGTCCCGATTTTAATCGGGCCGCGCCGCCCCGCCCCCGGGGTCCCGATTTTAATCGGGCCGCCCGCCGCCCCCGGACTCTATTAGCACTCTAACAAACTGAGTGCTAAAAAGGCGGCCAAAACCCTTGCAATCGACGGCGTTTTGCTGTATATTGGGGTTAGCACTCAGACGAGGAGAGTGCTAACCCCGTAAGAAGTAGCGAGCGCCGGTGCGCTGTGCCCCGCTTGCGGCTTATTGACACAATTCCACCAATGCCGGTGGATACAAGGAGGTTCGTTATATGGCAAACCTGAAACCGTTGGGTGATCGCGTGGTGGTCAAGGCGCTGGAGCGTGAAGAGGTGACCAAGAGCGGCATCTATCTGCCGGATACGGCCAAAGAGAAGCCCCAGGAGGGCCGCGTCGAGGCCGTCGGTCCGGGCCGCATCCTCGATAACGGCGAGCGCTCGAAGATGGAACTCAAGGAAGGCGACCGCGTGTTGTTTGCGAAGTATGCCGGGACCGAGTTCAAGCTGGACGGCGAGGATCTGCTGATCCTGCGCGAGAGCGATATTCTGGCTGTTATCAGCTAATCTTGTATTTAGAGTAAGTTTTACCAGGAGGATTTAGGTTTTATGGCTAAGCAGATCGAATTCAATGAGGAAGCCCGTCGCTCGCTGAAGCGCGGCGTGGACACGATCGCCAACGCGGTCAAGACCACCCTTGGCCCCAAGGGTCGCAACGTGGCCCTCGACCGCAAGTATGGCGCGCCCACCGTCACCCACGATGGCGTCACCGTCGCCAAGGAAATCGAGCTGAAGGATCCCTTCGAGAACATGGGCGCCCAGCTCCTCAAGGAAGCCGCCACCAAGACCAACGACATCGCCGGTGACGGCACCACCACCGCGACCGTGCTCGCCCAGGCGATTGTCAACGAGGGCCTGCGCAATGTGGCCGCCGGGGCCAACCCCATGCTGCTCAAGCGCGGCATCGATCAGGGTGTGGCCGCGTTGGTGGAGCGCATTCGCGCCAACGCCAAGCCGGTGAATTCCCAGGAAGATATCGCCAGTGTCGCCACCATCTCCGCCGCCGATGCCGAAATCGGCCGCCTGATCGCCGAGGTTATGGAGAAGGTCGGCAAGGACGGCGTCATCACCGTCGAGGAGAGCCGGGGCCTCAAGTTCGAGACCGAGTATACCGAGGGTATGCAGCTCGACCGCGGCTATATCAGCGCCTATTTCGTTACCAATGCGGACCGCATGGAATCTGTGCTGGACGACCCCTATATCCTGATCACCGACAAGAAGATCTCCGCCCTGAGCGACCTGCTGCCCGTGCTGGAGAAGTTCCTCCAGATCAGCAAGAACCTGCTGATC
>JAICKM010000868.1 GCA_025927935.1 Chloroflexia bacterium
CATCCTGGTGGAGCACCGGGTCGAGGACGCGCTGAAAATCGCGCCGGAGCAGGTGATCCTGATGGACAACGGCCGCATCACCTACTATGGCGACGCAGCCGGGATGCGCAGGGCGGCGGATTACCACGCCGTCAAGCTCCCTGCCGCCTGGGTGATGGAGCAGGCCGTGGCCGCGCCGGAGGAAGCAGCGGGCCTGGCTGCGACCGCGCCTCCGCCCCGGCAAACCACGGGCGACCCGCTGGTGCGCTACCGCGACGTGCATTTCGCTTACCCCGCCGTGGGCGGGCGCACCTCGCGGCCCATCGTGCGCGGGGTGAGCGCGGAGATCTATGTCGGCGACCGTATCGCCGTGCTCGGCCCCAACGGCAGCGGCAAGAGCACCCTGGTCAAGCAGGCTATCGGCCTGCTCAAGCCCCAGCAAGGTGAGGTCGTGGTCGCCGGAACGTCCACGACTCGGCAATCGGTGGCCCAGATCGCCCACACGCTGGGCTACGTCTTCCAGAACCCCGGCCACATGCTCTTCGCGCCCACGGTGCGCGAGGAGCTGGCCTTCGGCCCGCGCAACCTGGGCCGCCCGGCGGCGGAGATCCCGAAGGATGTGGACTGGGCGCTGGAGACCACCAACCTGGTGCCGCAGGCGGACCGCCCGCCGCTGGGCCTGTCGTTCGGCCAGCAAAAGCGCGTGGCCCTGGCCTCGGTGATCAGCATGCGCCCGCGCATCCTGATCATGGACGAGCCGACCGCTGGGCAGGACTACGCCAACTACACGCGGTTTATGGACGAAATCGTGGCTTTGCCCGATTTAGAGGGGGTGATCTTCATAACCCACGACCTGGACCTGGCAATCGCCTATGCGAATCGCGTCTGGATCATCCGCGAGGGCACGCTGGCCGCCGACGGCACGCCGGAAGACGTGCTGAGCCGGTCCGCGCTCCTGCGCGAGTGCGGCCTGCTGCCGACCTCGCTGCTGGAAGCGAACCTCGCGGCGCTCCCGCACACGGGGCGCTTCCTGCGCGCCGAGTTGCTCGCCGTGGCGCCTGTCGCGCCCGGCGCGCCGGGCCGGTTCGATGGCGTGGGCATCTACGAATCGGATGCGCAACCAACGACTCGCTAACAACCGTTACGCTCGTTTACCATTTACCACCCGGTCACCATCTGGAGGAGGAAAATCTCATGGCACAGCGTGTCGATATTACGACCAGTCGCGAAAGCAGCAAGCCCTGGGCGGTTGGGACGCGCCAGGTCGTCTATATGGCAATCGGCGCCGCGCTCTACGGGCTGTTTTCCTGGGCCACGGCGGGGCTACGCATCCCCGGCCCGTTCAACAGCTCGATCCGCCCCGGCGTCGCCATCCCGCTCTTTTTCGGCGCCGCCTTCGGGCCGGTAGTCGGCTTCTTCACCGGCTTTGTCGGCAATATCATCGGCGATCTTTTGTCGGGCTATGGGTTCTCGTTCAACTGGAGCCTGGGCAATGGGCTGATGGGTCTGATTGCCGGGCTATCCGCCCTGTACGTGACCAAGCTCGATAACCCGCGCGCCATCGGTATCGCCGTCGGCTTCGCCCTGCTCGGCATCGTCGTGGGCATGGGCTTCGCCTCCTTTACCGACATCTGGTTCTACGGCATCGCCCTCGACGCCGTCTGGGGCGAGTTCTTCCCTGTCGCCGTCACCAACGCCATCGCGGCGATTATCCTGATCCCGATTCTCAGCCTCGCCTGGGAAAGCGTGCGCGGGCGCACCGGCCAGGCCGTCTAGCTCAGCGGCGGGCCGGGCGTTGCGCGGATAATAGCACAACGCCCGGCCTCGCTCCCTTGGGAATGTCATGATCGCCAACTTCTCCTATGTTGAGCGCGACAGCCCGATCCACCGGCTCGATCCGGCGGCCAAGGTGGTGTTCCTGCTCTGCTATATCTTCAGCACGGTGCTGTTTCTCGATGTCCGCGTGCTGCTGCCGCTGATGCTGCTCGGCTTTGTCTATTACCGGCTCTCCGGCTTGCGCTGGCAGGAGACGCGGCGCGCCTGGAAATTCGTGCTGGTCTTCGCGCTGGTGTTTGTCGGCCTTAGCGCCGTGCTCTGGGGCGGCGGGCAGCAGGTGGCTCAGCCGCACGTCATCTGGCCGGGTCCGTTCGGCTTCGATCTCACCTGGGAGAAGCTGTACTACGCGGCGGCCGTCGTCATGCGTATGCTCGGCATTGCGTCCGTCGCCATCCCCCTGACCTTTACCACCCGCCCGCAAGACTACGGCGTCGCCTTCAAGGGCCTGGGCTTGCCCGACAACTTCGCCGTCGCGCTGGACCTGGCGCTGCGCCTCGTGCCCACCTTCGGCGACGATTTCCAGTCCACGCTGGACGCACAACGGGCGCGCGGCTACGAGACCGACGCCTTGCGCGGCGGCCCCATCGCCAAGCTGCGCCGCATGGCCCCGCTCCTGGTGCCCGTGACCATCAACGCCATCGTCGGCGGCGAGGATATCATCAACGCCATGGACCTGCGGGCCTTCGGCTCCGGCCCGCGCACGTGGAGTCGCAAGCGCGCCCGCCGCCCCGCCGACCGCCTGGTCATCGCGGTTGGCCTGCTCCTGCTGGCCGGCGCGCTCCTCTGGGCCTTCACCGGCCACGGCGGCTACACCGTCCTCTGGGTTCCCAACTGACCGCGGCCCGGCCGCTGAGATCTTGACAAGCTGGGCGGGATGTCCTAGACTCACCCCGCGTGATAGTCGCTTCTGACTAGCGTCACGCCCGGTGATTATACGGCGCTGCCGGACCGTGGGCGAAAGATCTGTTGTCCGCGCCCGCCGGCA
>JAICKM010000326.1 GCA_025927935.1 Chloroflexia bacterium
ATCCCGGCCCGCACGACCGGCGCATCCGTGTCAACGTGTGCGGTGTGTGCCATACCGACTTGCATATCGTCGAGGGCGAGATCGACCTGCCCAAGCTGCCGGTGGTGCCGGGGCATCAGATCGTCGGCACCGTGGACGCGGTGGGGGCGGAGGTGACGCGCTTTCAAGTGGGCGACCGGGTGGGGGTGCCCTGGCTCAACTGGGCCTGCGGGGTGTGCGAATATTGCCGCAGCGGGCGCGAGAACCTGTGTGACTATGCCCGCTTCACCGGTTACCAGGTGGACGGCGGCTACGCGGAGTACCAGGCGACGGACGAGCGGTTCGCCTATGCCATCCCGGCGGCGTTCCCCGATGCCCAGGCGGCGCCGCTGCTCTGCGCGGGCGTGGTGGGCTACCGGGCGCTGCGCCTGGGCGATGTCCGCAACGTCAAGCGGCTGGGGCTGTATGGCTTCGGCGCGTCGGCGCACATTGCCATCCAGGTGGCGCGGCATTGGGGCGTGGAGGTGGCCGTGTTCACCCGCAGCGCGGAGCATCGCCGGTTGGCGCTGGACCTGGGCGCGACCTGGGCGGGCGCATCCGGCGAGGATTCCGGCGGGCCGCTCGACTGCGCTATCATCTTCGCCCCGGTGGGCGCGCTGGTACCGGTGGCGTTGGCCGCGCTAGGCAAGGGCGGCACGCTGATCCTGGCCGGCATCCACATGAGTCCCATCCCGCAGTTCGACTACGACCTGATCTGGGGCGAACGGGGCATGCGCAGCGTCGCCAACGCGACTCGCCAGGATGCCGAGGAACTCCTGGCCCTGGCCGCCGCGATCCCGATTCGGACCGAAGTCGAGACGTTCCCGATGGAGCAGGCGGACGAGGTGCTGTTGAAGTTGAAGCGCAGCGAGATCCGCGGCGCAGCGGTGCTGGTGGGCAAGAGCGCGACCTGACCTGGCGGCACACGCCGTATGCGATTATCCATCGCAAGACCGATGGCGCTCGCGTCGCCCTGCGGTATAGTGAGGGCGAGCGATCACGCTCCACTTTTAGGATGCCCATTACCCACCAGTTGCAGGAGGCGCACTTCATGTCAGCACAAACTCTGTCTCTTACCGGTCGCTCCATCGCCGCGTGTTGCGGTGTGGCGCGCCGCTGAGGAGTGCGCCTGACAACTGCACGTTAGAGATTCGGTAACTCGCCCTCTCGCTACTTCCGCCTGATCGCCGGCCTGTTGCGCCGGTTGATCACGCCTGCGCTCGCTTTGGTGGCGACCGGGCAGCCAGGGGCGGCGAGATCCCTGCTCCTTCACCTGGATGCGAGTCTAACGGCCACGGGCGCACTCCCGCCCGTGGCCGTGCTTTTGCTGCCGCCACGGTCCTGACCTGTGGCGGTTTTTAACTTTCCGGCTGAAGGAGCCTCCATGCATTCGACTGTGCATTTTGCCGAGTATCGCACATTGCTCGGCACCTACCTGCGCCCGCAACGGGTGCGCGTGTTCCTGCTGGCGTTTTTGCTGCTCGGCAGCATCGGGCTGCAACTGCTGAACCCGCAGGTGATCCGCTACTTCATCGATACCACCCAGGCGGGCGGCCCGGCGGACGCGCTGCTGGCCGCCGCTATCACCTTTATCGCCATAGGGCTGGCCCAGCGCGCCGTCGCTCTCGCCACTACCTATGTCAGCATCAATTTGGGCTGGGCCGCGACCAACGCCTTGCGCTCCGACCTGGCCGCCCATTGCCTGCGGCTGGATATGCCGTTCCATAAAACGCACACGCCGGGCGAGCTGATCGAGCGCATCGACGGCGATGTGACGCTGCTGGCCGGGTTCTTCTCGCAGTTCGTGATCCGCGTGGTGGGCAACGCGATCCTCATCCTGGCCGTGCTGGTTTTGCTGTTCCGCGAGGACTGGCGCGCGGGTCTGGCGCTCACGGTCTACATCCTGATCACCCTGGCCGCGCTGGCGGCGCTGCAAAATTTCGGCGTGCGCCGCTGGGCCGCCTCACGGCAAGCCTGGGCTGAGCAGTGGGGCTTTCTGGAGGAGCGCCTGGCGGGCACCGAGGACATCCGGGGCAGCGGGGCCGAGGCTTATATGCTGCACCGCCTGTACGGCCTGATGCGCGCTGTGCTCGAAAAGGGCCGGGGCGCCAAGATGGCGAGCAGCCTCAGCGAAGTGATTACCAGCTTCCTGTTCATCAGCGGGTACGGCCTGGGCCTGGCCCTGGGCGCCTACCTCTACAGCCAGGGCGCCGTGACCATCGGCGCCGCCTTCCTGATCGTCTACTATATCGGTATGCTGGCGGCTCCGCTGGAAACCATCCGCGACCAGGCCCAGGAGTTGCAACAGGCCACGGCGGGCATCGCCCGCGTGCGCCAGTTGTTCGACTTGCAGCCCCAGGTGCGCGACACCCCGCGGACGGTGCTGCCGCTGGGCGCGCTCGGCGTGACGTTCGACGGCGTGTCCTTCGCTTACGACGACCGCGCGCCTGATGCGCCCGCCGCCGCGGAGAACGGGGGCCGCGTGCTGCACGATGTGACCTTTGACCTGCCGCCGGGCCGGGTGCTGGGGGTGCTGGGGCGCACCGGCAGCGGCAAAACCACCCTGACCCGCCTGCTGTTCCGCCTCTATGATCCCACGGCGGGCGCCATTCGCCTGAGCGGCGTGGATATCCGCGACGTACCCTTCGCCGATCTGCGCGGGCGCACCGGCATGGTGACGCAGGATGTGCAACTGTTCCAGGCGAGCATCCGCGACAATATTGCCTTCTTCAACCCGCGCATCGGCGACGGGCAGATCCGCCAGGCGCTGGCCGAATTGGATCTCCAGGATTGGGTGGCCGCGATGCCCGACGGGCTGGATACCACGCTAGGCGCGGGCGGCCAGGGTATGTCGGCGGGGGAGGCGCAATTGCTGGCCTTCGCCCGCGTCTTCCTCAAAGATCCCGGCCTGGTGATCCTGGACGAGGCCGCCTCGCGCCTGGACCCGGTGACGGAGCATCGCCTGGAGCGGGCCATCGACCGGCTGCTGGCGGCCCGCACCGGCATCATCATCGCCCATCGCCTGCGCACGGTGCAGCGCGCCGACGACATCCTGATCTTGGAGGAGGGCCGGGTGGTCGAGTATGGCCCGCGTGCCGCCCTCGCCGCCGACCCCCATTCGCGCTTCTATCGCCTGCTACAGACCGGGCTGGAGGAGGCCCTCGCATGAGTACTATCGAGCATACAACGGCACCGCCCCCGCTGCGGACGATGCCGTTCAACTGGCGCCTGATTCGCTACAGTCCCGGCGTGTACAGCATCCACGCTGTCTGCCAGGTGTTCTACCTGGGGGCGCGTGTGTTGCCGGGTCTAATCGAGAAAGCCGTCTTCGATACCATCACCGGCGCGGCGCCGGTGTCACTCAGCATCTGGGCGCTGATCGCCCTTTACATTTCGGTCGGCGTGGCCCGGCTGGGCGCGACGTTCGCCGAGGCATGGGCCGGGTGGACCTTTCGCTACACGGTGGGTGCGCTGCTACGCCGCAACCTGTTCGCCCGCCGCCTCCAACAGCCGGGCGCCGTCGCGCCGCCGGTCTCCTCCGGCGAGGCGATCAACCGCTACAGCGTCGATGTGGCCGAGGTTGGCGACTTCCCAACCTGGCTGCCCGACGTGGCCGGGAACCTGGTGTCTTTCGTGATCGCCGTCGTGATTATGGCGCAAATCAACCTGCTGATCACCCTGGTCGTCTTCCTACCGCTGGCCGCCGCCATGATCGCCGGGCGCATCGCCTGGGCGCGCATCCTGCGCTACCAGCGGGCCGCCGGGTTGGCGTCGGACGCCGTGACCGGCTTCCTGGCCGAACTCTTTGGCGCGGTCCAGGCGGTGAAGGTCGCCCATGCCGAGCCGGATGTTATCACCCACTTCGGCAAGCTGAACGAGACGCGCCGCGTGGCGGCGTTGCGCGTGGGCGTGCTCGATGAGTTCTTGAACTCGATCCACGGCACGGCAGTGACCTTCGGCGTCGGCGTGGTGCTGCTGCTGGCGGGGCAAGCCATGGCCGCGGGCACCTTCACCATCGGCGACTTCGCCCTGTTCACCTACTATCTGTGGTTTACTACGGATCTGCCGTCGTACCTGGGGACGTTCGTCGGGGACTTCAAGCAACAGGAGGTGGCGATTACCCGCCTGGTGGAACTGCTGCCTAACGATCCGCCGGAGGTGCTGGTGGAACCGCACCCGGTCTACCTGCACAGCGCGCCGCCGCCGTTGCCGCCGGTCGTGCGCACCCCGGCAGATCGGTTGGACTGCCTGGATGTCCGCGGACTCACGTACCGCTATCCGGGCGCCGGCCGGGGCGTGGTAGATGTGGATCTGCACCTGGAGCCGGGTTCGTTTACGGTCATCACCGGGCGCATCGGCTCCGGGAAGACCACGCTGCTGCGGGCGCTGCTCGGCCAGTTGCCGCGCGACACCGGGGAAATCCGTTGGAACGGCGCCCCGGTGGCTGATCCCGCCAGCTTCTTCCGCCCGCCGCGCGCCGCCTATACGCCGCAGGTGCCGCGCCTATTCAGCGACAGCCTGCGCGACAACATCTTGCTGGGGTTGGCCGAGGACCGTGTGGACCTGCCCGCCGCGCTCTGGCGCGCCGTGCTCGATCCCGACGTGGCGGCGCTGGACCACGGGCTGGATACGCTGGTCGGCCCGCGCGGCGTGCGCCTTTCCGGCGGGCAGGTGCAGCGGGCAGCGGCGGCGCGCATGTTCGTCCGCGACCCGGCCCTGCTGGTCTGCGACGATCTCTCCAGCGCGCTCGACGTGGACACTGAGCGCGCGCTCTGGGAGCGGGTGCAAACCCCGCGCGCCGGCGCCGCGCCGCCCACGTGCCTGGTCGTCTCGCACCGCCGCGCCGCGCTCCGGCGGGCGGATCAGATCATCGTGCTGCAAGACGGCCGCATCGCCGCCCAGGGCACGCTCGACACGCTGCTCGCCACCAGCCCCGAGATGCAGCGCCTCTGGGCGGGCGACCTGGGCACGCCGGAAGCCATCCCCGTACCGGCGGGGGCGGCCTCTGAGGCTTAGGCGCGGCGCCATCGCTACTAATCAGACCTATCGAAAAGGCTCACCTTCGTCCTTTGCGTGGAGGTGAGCCTTCAACATCCTGAAGGGTTGTTTGGTTCACGGGCATTGCCGCGCGCTTGCTCAGTGGTGGTCTTCATACTATACTGTCCCTACAATAGCATACTTGAGCATACTTGCCTGATGGATATCTGCGGCTATAGATTGAGGAGTAGTGCTGATGTTGAACGATGAGGGTTATCCCGAACTTAAAATTGCACGTAAGACCGGTCGGGAACCGTTCACGCGAGCTGGTAAGCAATTAGACCATACACTTCTAGATTTCTGGCGCTGGTCCGCTTCTGACCTGGTGAGTAATGCCACACGTGGTATTCTCGCGGAGTATATTGTTGCCTCAGCACTGGGATGTCTAACGGACGTGCGTAGGGAATGGGATGCCTTTGACCTGTTGACTCCATCCGGAATTAAAGTTGAAGTAAAATCGGCTGCTTATCTGCAATCCTGGTATCATAAGAAGCTTTCCGCCATTAGCTTTAGCATTCGCCCGACTATTGCATGGTCGGCCACCACAGGTGAGTCGGCTGCCGAGCGGAGACGACAAGCGGATGTATACGTATCCTGTCTCCTCGATCACAATCAAAAAGACTCGTTAGATCCGCTAGATCTCAACCAATGGACGTTTTACGTCGTTCGGGCTGCCGTGCTGGATAGGATGCTTCCGCTGCAGAAGACCATCAGCCTTGGCGGGCTGGAAAAACTACAGCCACTTGCCGCCAGCTATGATGAACTTGCTGCTTGTGTAGAGAAAGCAGGTTCTAACGTAGATCAGGCTCCATGACCCGGCATGGCAAGTCCCATTCCACTAGTGAGCGGGATGGGACTGCCGTGCATGGATGCGTTAATTCGCCGGGTACACGCTGTACTTTCGGTGCCCAGTTAGCGCACGGTCACGCTCTTGGCGAGGTTGCGGGGCTTGTCCGGGTCGAGGCCGCGCAGCAGGGCCAGGTTGTAGGCCAGCATCTGCACTGGGGGCAGGGCGGCCAGCGAGAAGGCGTGGCCCGTGGCGCGCACCGGCAGGTGCACATCGTACACGTCGTGGTGGTTGGGACCGACGCCGATGATCAGCGCGCCGCGCGCCTTGAGTTCGCCCGCGGTGGTCAGCGCCTGGGCCTCGTCGGGGCCGGCCGGAGCCAGGACGAGGCAGGGGGTGCCTTCTTCGACCAGGGCGATGACGCCGTGCTTGAGTTCGCCCGCCGCGAAGCCCTCGGCGTGGATGTAACTGACTTCCTTGATCTTGAGCGCCGCTTCGAGGGCCAGCGGGTAGTTGTAGCCGCGGCCCACGACGAACAGGTGCTCGCGTTGATAGATGTGCTCGGCCAGGGCGCGCACCGTGTCCATGCGCCCGTCGGTGCGCTGGGCGTCCATTTCGGCGGCGGCGGCGCTCAACACGGCGTGCATCTCGTCTTCCCGCGCCCCCAACGCGCCCGCGGCCATCATCAGGTAGGCCACCTTGGCGGTGAAGGCTTTGGTCGAAAGGACGCATTTTTCGGGGCCGGCGCCCAGCAGCAGGGTGAAATCGGCCTCGCGGCTGAGGGTGGAGCCGGGCACGTTGACCAGCGCGCCCACCGGCACGCCGCTACGATGGGCGGCGCGCATGGCGTCGAGCACGTCGATGGTCTCGCCGCTCTGCGAGAGGGCGAGCAGCGCCTGCGGCGCGCGCATGAAGGGGGCAAAGGACGAGACTTCGTGAGCGTAGATGCTGTGCGCCATGCGCTTGCCCACATCGGCCAGGATGTAGTTGCCCATCAGCCCGGCGTGATACGCGGTGCCGCAGCCGGTGAAGTAGATATCGGAGGCTTCGGCCAGGAACTCGGCCAGTTGGCGGGCCTGCGCGCCGCCCTCGGCGACGATCTGGCGGATGAGGCCCGGCTGCTCCCAGATTTCCTTCTCCAGATAGTGCTGGTAGGGGCCGAGGGCCGCCTGCTGCGCGTCCCAGGCCACGCGTTCGATGCGCGTCTCGATGGGCGCACCCGTGGCGGCGTCCACCAGGCTGACGTGGTTTTTGCTGATGCCGGCCACCTGGCCGTCCAGCACCCAGATGATGTGGCGGGTGTGCTTGAGCAGGGCGGCGATATCGGAGGCCAGGTAGTTGGCGCCTTCGTCCACGCCGATTACCAGGGGCGAGCCGTTCTTGACGGCGGCCATCCCCTCGCGGGTCACGTCCATGGCGACCACGGCGTTCATGCCGTGCAGCAGCAGGCTCACGCGGCGCAGGGCCTCGGCGAGGCTATCGCCGGGGGCCTGGGCGATCTCTTCTTCCAGCAGGTGGGCGATAACCTCGCTGTCGGTCTCCGACTTGAACTGGTGCCCGCGGGCCATCAGCCCTTCCTTCAACTCGACATAATTCTCAACAATACCGTTATGGACAATCGCCAGGCGGCCCGAGCAGTCGCTGTGCGGGTGCGCGTTTTCGTGCGTGACGGCGCCGGTGGTGGCCCAGCGCGTGTGCCCGATGGCGAGCGTCGATTGGCCCATGCCCTGCGGGGCGGCGCGCA
>JAICKM010000359.1 GCA_025927935.1 Chloroflexia bacterium
ACCTGACTTCGGCAGACACCGGGAGCGACATGCTTGGGTGATAATAGCGTGGGCCAGGCGCATGATTGACAAAACCGTACAAATGTTCTATAATTAACCTGTGTAATGAGCATGCACGGTGGCCGGGATGTGCTCCGGCGCCGCTAGCAAAGGATTGTATGAATGGCTCGCCGCAGTGTGACAACCCCAACGAAGAGTGACGAACAAGACCCTATTGAGACCGTTAGCAGCAGCCTGGCCGAACACGCGCCGGGCACAGGAGATGAAGTAGTGGCCGCGAATGTAGAGCCGATGCCCGAAGGCGCCGAGTCGCGCCTGAACACGCTCCCGTCCGAGATCGACGAGTCGGGCCTGAACATCACCCCCGGCGCGCTGCGCCAGATGGTGGCACTGGAGGAAGAACGCCGCGAGATTATCCGCGAGTTTATCGCCCGCAACCTGAAGTCGGGCACCGACTTCGGCACGATTATGGCCGGGCGACGCGAGACCAAGCCGAGCCTGTTCAAGCCGGGCGCGGAGAAGATGTGCCTGCTGTTCCAGTTGCGCCCCAAGTTCACGCCCGACCGCGCGACCCTGGCTATGGCGGGCAACCCGCCGGGCCTGTTCGCCTACGTCTGCCGCCTGATCGACCGCCAGGGGCGCATCGTCGGCGAGGGCCGCGGGGCCGCCGACCTGAGCGAGCGCAACGGCTGGACGGTGAACAACGCGATCAAAATCTGCGAGAAGCGTGCCCAGGTGGACGCCGTGCTGCGCGTGGCCGGCCTGTCCGAGATCTTCACGCAGGATCTGGAAGACATGGATCAGCGCCAGGCGCTGGAGCATGAAGCGGCGTCCGGCCGCGCGCCCTACAGCAACGGCAACGGGGCGGGTAGCGCCGAGTCCGGGCGCCCGGCCTCTGACGCGGCGGCGCGGAGCCGCAACACCTACGTGGCCGAAGCACCGCCGGAGCGCCCCGCGGCGCCGGTTGCCCGCCCGACCCCCGTTGCCGAGCGACCCGAGCCGGCGGAGCGCCCCAGCCCCCCGGCGGCCGCCGACGACGATCTTTGCACCGAGCAGCAACAGCGGGCCATCCGCGCCCTTCTGCCGCGCGCCGGTATCAGCGAGGACGAGTTGGTGGGCAAGCTAGGCATCGAGAGCGTCGCCGGGCTGACGCGTACCAAAGCCGCCCGCGTGATCGACCGGCTGACGGTCAACGCCCGCGAGCGCAGCCAGAAGGCCGCCGTCTAACCTCCTCTCGCACGGCAACGCCCGCCCGATCTTCTCTGTTGGGGAGTCCGGGCGGGCGTTGTTATTGCCCGCGGCCCCTTAGCCGCGTGGGAAGGGCAGCACCCAGATCCAGATCACCAGGGCGAACACCGCCCCCGCCGCGACCGTGAACAGGTGGAAGATCTCGTGGAACCCCAGCACGCGCGGGAACGGGTTGGGCCGCTTGCGCCCGTAGACCACCGCGCCCAGCGTGTAGAGCACCCCGCCCAGCACCATCAGCGCGATGGCCGCCGCCGGGAGCACGGCGAAGAAGGCGGGCAGCGCCAGGATGGACACCCAGCCCATGCCGATGTAGAGGCCCGTGCCGACCCAGCGTGGCACGCGCGGCGTGAACACCGATAGCCCGATCCCCGCCGCCGCCAGCACCCAGATCAGCGTCAGGAACGCCGTGCGCACCCAGTCGGTCAGCACGTTGAAGCAGAGCGGCGTATAAGTTCCCGCGATCAGCACAAAGATGTTCGCGTGGTCCACCGAACGTAAGACGCGCTGAACCTGGGGCCGCCAGTGGCCGATGTGGTAGACAGCGCTGACCGTATAGAGTTCGATCATGCTCAGGCCGAAGATGAGCATCGAGATCAGGCGCGGCAGGTCATTGCGGCTGCGCCAGCAGAGTGCCACGGTGACGAGGACGGCGCCCACGGCCGCCGCCGCGTGGATCCGCCCGCGTAACAGCGGCTTGGGCAGGGCCGGGGCGACCGCCGCGCCGTCTGGTTGTTGGGTCATCGATTACTCCTTGTACCAACCTGGTTCTGAGGGTCCGGTTACCCAGGATCCCGCGCGGATGCCGGTCTGCGGTGGGGATGGGACCACGCCGCCGGTACGGGAACACTCCGCCCGCAGATGTAGTACGCCCAAGCCTCCGGGTCCGTTGCGTGCCCGGACAATCGCGGGGCGTGGGGATACCTCCTCGCGCCGATGTGCGGATTCCGGTATCGAGGTAAGATTACACCATCAACAACACGGTGTCGACCTCCAAGCCGGCACATCAACCCGGAACAACCGGAGAAAGGAAACGGAGATGATTTCGCACGACTATCTCTTAGACCGCCTGAGCCGCGAGATTATGGCCGAGCGGGTCCAGGAAGCCAAAAACGCACGCATGGCGCGGATCGTCGCCGCCTTCCGCCGGGAGAACGCCGAGCAGGAGGCCAAGCGCCCGACCATTCGCCGCGAAACCGCTTCCAAAGCCGCTTAACTGTTCCTCGCTTATCTCAGGCCCGCCCAGCCTGGGAAGTCTACCCAGGCTTCCCCGCCGGACGGGCCTTTGCATTTGGATCGCATGAGGTCGCGCACCTTATCGAGTGCGCCCTGCCTTGGAAGAAAGGAAACGGCAATGAACTTCAATGATTTCATGTTGTCGCAACTGAGCCGGGATATCGTCACGGAGCGTCTGCGCGAAGCCGACCAAGCCCGCCGCGCCCGTATCATCGCCGCGCTGCGGCGGCTGCAACCGCGCAAACGGCAGGCTCCCCCCGGCCCGGCTCCGGCTCCCCGCAAAGCGGCGGTCTAGCCTCCCGCCGTGGGTGGAGGCCCCGCGACCGACTGCGCCGCGATCGCTCGGTCCTGAGACGTAGCCCGGCATCGGCCCTGGCGACTGGTGGCCGGTAGGCGAATGAGGTAGCGGTGAATACCGCGCCGTCCCGATGTGCCGGCGAGCCGCCGGTGCTAAGATAGTCAGGTGACGACACACTGCATATAACAAGTCTGAGGAGAAAGGAACCCGCCATGAATACGAATGACTACTTGCTGAGCCAGATGAGCCGGCAGATCCACGAAGACCGTATGCGGGCCGCGCAGGCCGATCACCTGGCTCGCCTCGCCGCCGCCGTCCGCCGGCTTCGCCCCAGCAAGTAAGACATCAGCATAGGAACGCCCCGCGGCGTGCCCCTCAGAGGGCCGGCGGGGCGTTGCTGCGTCTGCGGCGGGCGCGGTTGCTGTTAGTCGACGATGGCGACCTGCTTGACCCGTTCGACCAGGGCCTCGGCCACCACATCGTCATCATTCCAGGGGCCGAGCGCCGTGACTTCCACCCCGCTCTGCTCGGCGGCGGCGCGCAGAATCGCCGGGATATCGTAGAGCGTGGTCACACTGTCGGTCATCAGGCCGGTGCCGATCCAGAAGATGCGCCGGCAACTTTCGGCCACGAGTTGGGCATAGGCCCCTTCGATGGTGGGATGCTGCCACTGAGTCCAGGCCGGCACGATCTGGTCGTCGGGGAAGCCGGCCCGGATCAGCGCCTGGCGCACCCGTTTCTGGAAGGTCAGTTCCTGGTTCTGGCGTTGCAGCGGTGGCGGCGCATCCTTCGCTTCGGGGAGGGTGCGCCGGGGAAGTGGATGGCCCTGGCCGATCAACATCAGCCCCACGGTGGCCCGGTCGATCCCTTCCGTCGCGGCCAGCGCCCGGCGCACGAACACGCGGGGCAGCAATTCCGAGTTCCAGAGCGGCGCCGTCTCGGTGACGCGGACCCCGTAGCGCTTCAAGCGCAGCGATGAATCGAGCCATTCCTCAGGCTTGACGGTGGGTGGGGGGCTGGTCAGCCGGGCGTGGAGGACGATCAACCGGCGGGAGCCGTCGCGCACCGCTTCGGCGGCCACCTCGGTCAGGCTGGGATGGTCGTTATAGAAGGCGATATACACTTTGTAGCGTTTGCCCAGCCGGTCTTGCACCTTTTGCGCCAGCTTCAGATGAATGGCCCGGTGCGGGCTGGTGCCGATCGCCTCATACTTGCGTTTGAGATCGTTCAGGTAGAGCGGGCGCAGCAGCGTAGGCGGCAGCCCTTGTGGGTAGTCCACGGTGTCGAAGCCGCGCGCCGCGATGCGGCCGTCGTACTGGGCAGCCTCACCGGGCGCGAAATAGATCACGGCGGTCTTGCCCGGTCCGTCGCGCTGGGCGGTCTGGGCCTCGGCCAGCGGGGGCGGGGTGATATCGGGTTTCGGCTGATAGGCGAGCACGAAGTAGGTCGTGACGGCATAGCCGATAAAGCCGGAGAGGATCAAGTCGAGCAGGTTGTTGATCAGCGTAGGCCACAGGGGTTGCCCGATGACGGCGGCGGCCAGCCCCAGCACCACCCCGAACAGGGCCAGGATGCCGAAGATATTCTGGATGTGGCGGGGACCGATGAGCGCCAGCGCCACCATGCCCCCGGCCATGATGCCCATGACAACCGTGATTACCAGTGGTATAAACGCCAAGCGACCCTCCTGCAGCGGGTCCCGGCGGCGGAGAGCCGAGCGTCCGGGACCGCCCGGCGCGTGTGCCGCGCCGGTCGCGGCTATTATAGCACGTTTCGCCCCAGTGCGCAGCCACGCCCGGCTGGGGTATACCCCACAAGCCGCGGGCGACGCCCGGCCAAGGCCGCCGGCGCGGCCTACACCGAGGGCAGCCAGCCCGCGCAGGCGGGCTGCGCGGGCTTCGTGTTCCGTAGCCCGCCCGTTCACGGACCGGGCGTCGCGACTCCGTCACCGGGCGAAACGTCGCAAAGGGGGAGAGCGTATTCAACTCGGATGACCTTGCGCTGATTCCGGAAAGAAGGTCCGCTTTCCGGTAGATGCAGCGGATATAGAGAAGTGGTAATAGCCAGGGTGGTGCTGCGCTCGTTTGCTGGGCAGATGGAAAGCGAAGAAATCCGGATTCGCGCAGCGGTTGACGGGTCCGGCCCTGGCAAAGTATAGTAATCTACTATGCGCTCAAGTGGCGCACTGGAGATAGGTAGTATGGAAGAGCAAGCCCAGGGCACGCTGGCCGTGGCCGAGCGCCCGGATGCGGCAGCCGGCGCAGACGTGCCGATGCCCCGCGCCAATTTCGCGACGGTGCTGCGGCATAGTAACTTCCGCAACCTCTGGCTGGGGCAAGTCGTATCGCAGATCGGCGACTACTTTGCTTTCCTGGCGATGCTGGTCGTCGTCAGCGGCTTCGAGTCGGAGGCGGCGGCCACCACCCAGGCGGTATCGGGCCTGATGATTGCACTGACCCTGCCGCGGCTCCTGTTTGGGGTGCTGGCCGGGGTCTTTGTCGATCGCTGGGACCGCCGGCGCACGATGATCGTCTCGGACGTGCTGCGCGCGGCGCTGTCGCTCGGCTTGATTCCCGCTTTCCTCAATCACCAACTGCTGGTGCTGTACGCGCTGGCCTTTGCCCTATCGGCGGTCGGCACACTGTTCAACCCGGCCAAGGGTGCGCTGATCCCGCGCCTGGTGCCCGCCGAGCAATTGACGGCGGCCAACGCGCTGTCGCAGACCTCGATGATGCTGGCCCAGTTCATCGGCCCGGCGCTGGCCGGGGCCACGTTCGCCGCCGCCGGGTCGGGCAACCAGTGGGTCGCCTTCGCCATCAACGCGCTCTCCTTTCTCGTCTCCGCCGTGGCGATTCTGCTGATTCGCGTGCCGCAGGCGCAGACGGTAGCGCCCCCGGCTGCCGGCAGTACCGACGGCTCGGCGCTACGCCAGGTCGGCCAGGATCTGCTGGTGGGCCTCAAGGCGCTGGTGCTGAACCGGACCATCGTGATCCTGGCCGTGGTGTTCGCCGTGCTGAACCTGGGCCTCGGGGCGATCAATGTGCTCTGGATTGTGTTTTTGCGCACCCAGTTCGGCTTCACCGCCGCCGACCTGGCCTGGCGCATCAGCGTGGTCGATATTGCCTTCGCGGGGGGCATGGTCTTGTCCAGTGTGCTGGTGGGCAACTTCGCGGCGCACGTGGCGCCCAAGTGGATGATCGCCTGGGGCTTGATCGTGGCCGGGGCGATCACCATGGTGATGGGCGCCCTGCCCAATTACTGGCTGGTGGTGGCCGCGATGGGCCTCGTCGGCCTATCGGTCGGGCCGATCAACACGGGGACGACGACGCTGATGCAGATCGTGGTGCCCAACCGGCAGTTGGGCCGCGTGGGCGGCGGGCTGGGCACGGTCATGGACACGGCGCTGCTGCTGTCGATGGGCCTGGCCGGGGTGGCCGCGACCTTCCTCGGTATTCCGATAGTCTTCTTGCTGGCCGGCATCCTCTGCGCGGGGTCGGGCGCCCTGGGCTGGGCGCTGCTCCCCGCGCAGACGCTGCGCGACAAAGTGCCGGATGACGAGCCGGAGACGGCGCCGCCCGCGGACGTGCTCACGGCCTCCGGCCCGCCCGCCGCGGCTTAACGGCTCTCGGCTAGAGTCGCCGCCGGCTCCGCGCCGGTGGGCGCCGGGGCGACGACCAGACGCACCTGCGTGCCCCAGGGATCCGGCGCCAGCACATCGCCCGCCTCGCGGGTCACGGGGATGCCGGCTGCGTCCAGCCGCGCCACCACGCGATCCTGCTCCGCCTGATCGGGCAGCAGGACGACGAAGTCGCGCAGGCCCGCCCGGCCCGCGGGCGGCGCGCCCCGGCCTCGGCTCTGCCAGGTGTTCAGGCCCAGGTGATGGTGATACCCGCCCGCCGATACGAACAGGGCGCTCGGCATGCTTGTCACCACCTCAAAGCCCAGCACGCCCACATAGAACGCCGCGGCCCGCGCGATGTCGCCCACCTGGAGATGGACATGGCCCATGCGTGTCCCGGCGGGCAGGCCCGGCCCGGCGCTCGGATTGGCGCCCAGTTCGGCCATCAACCCGTCGAGGTCGATGGGATCGGTCGCCATCTGGATCTGGCCGTTGAGCCGCGGCCACTCGGCGCGCGGGCGGTCGCGGTAGATCTCGATCCCGTTGCCGTCCGGGTCGGCCAGGTAGATCGCCTCGCTCACCAGGTGGTCGGCAAAGCCTTGCAGCGGGGTCTGCGTCTCGATCAGGCGATAGAGGGCGCGGGCCAGGTCGGCGCGGCTGGGCAGCAGAATGGCGAAGTGATACAGGCCGGTGGCCGACCGGGGCGCGGGCTGCGCGCCCGGTTGCGCCGTCAGCCGC
>JAICKM010000809.1 GCA_025927935.1 Chloroflexia bacterium
GCCGCTGGGGGTGCCCAACCTGATCCTTTTCGCCGTCGTCGTGATCGCCGCGGTCTACGGCTTCCTGAAATATACGCGCCCCGGGCGCGACATCTACACGGTGGGCAGTAACCCGGTCGCAGCGCGCTTTGCCGGCATCCCGCAAGAGCGGGTCATCTTCCTCGTCTTCACCATTTCCGGCCTGTTATGCGGGCTGGCGGGCGTGTTGTGGGCGTCGCGGTTCGAGGCGGCCCAGACGAACACGGCTATGGGCTTTGAGTTGCAGACGGTGGCGGCGCCGGTCGTCGGCGGGGTGAATATCTTCGGCGGCAGCGGTAGTGTGCTGGGCGTGGTGTTAGGCGCCTTCCTGCTCGGCATCATCAACAACGCGCTCACGCTGGTCGGGATCTCGCCTTTCTGGCAGTTAGCCGTGCAAGGGCTGCTCATCCTGCTGGCGGTCATCACCGATGCGGCCATTTCGCGGCGCCTGCAACGACTCACGATCCGGCGCACTCGCTGATATACCGCCTGCGCGATTCGGGCGGCAGGCCCGGTCGCCGAGCAGGCGCCCGACCCAAGGAGGGTCCATATGTCCCGGCGAACGGATACAAGGGACTCGCCAGAGACAACGGCGGTCAGTCGCGGCGCCACCGGCAGCCCGGCTGAAATAACTCCGCCGCAGACCCGGCGGCTCCAGCGGCTGGCCTTCCGCTGGGAAGGACTCCTGGTCGTGCTGATCCTGGCCGTGACCCTGCTGAACAGCCGGCTGTCGCCCTTCTTCTTGAACGGCACCAACTTGCTGCGCACCACCTCCGATTTTATGGAGCTGGGCATCATGATGTTGCCGATGGTCTTCATCATCGTCACCGGCAATATTGACCTCTCGATTGCCTCCACCCTGGGCCTGTCGGCCTCGCTGATGGGCTGGTTGTTTATGAACGGGTGGAATATCTGGGCAGCGGCGGGCGTGGCATTGCTGGTCAGTGTGCTGGCCGGACTGCTGAACGGCGTGCTAATCGCCCGGTTGCGCCTGCCGAGCCTGGCCGTGACGCTCGGCACCTTCTCCTTCTATCGCGGCCTGGCCTATGTGCTGCTGGGCGACCAGGCGGCGCGCGGCTATCCGGAGTCCTTTACGTATCTGGGACAGGGCACCCTGGGAGCCACCCAGATCCCCTTCGCGCTGCTGCTGTTCCTCGTGCTGGCCCTGGTTTTCGGCCTGGTGCTGCACAAGACCAGCTTTGGGCGCTACCTCTACGCCATCGGCAACAACGAGGCCGCCAGCCGCTACTCAGGAGTGCCGGTGGCCCGCGTCAAAATCACCGTCTTCGTGCTGTCGGCAGTGATGGCGGCGCTGGCAGGGTTCATCCTGGCCGCGCGCTACGGCAGCACGCGCCCGGACATCGGCAGCGGCTTGGAACTCACGGTCATCACGATCACCGTCCTCGGCGGCGTGAGCATCTTTGGCGGCAGCGGCACGATGGTCGGAGCCGTGCTGGCGCTACTGCTGGTCGGGCTGCTGCGCTTCGGCATGGGGCTGATCAACCTGCAAGGCCCCGTCCAGGATATTGTCATCGGTCTGCTGCTGATTCTATCGATCCTGTTGCCCTGGCTGGGGCAGCAGTTGGCCGCCCGGCCCGCCTGGCGGCGGGCCACGATGTTCAGGACGGGCATGATGGTGCTGGTCGCGCTGCTGTTCGGGTTGTTCTTTTTCTGGTCGCGGGGCCTCATCCTGGCTCACCCATAATCACCGTGGCTTCCCGCCCCGCGGGGGCGACACGCCGGGACAAAGGAGGACGCCTATTGCCGAAGTCGCATTGCCCCTTGCCGCAGTGCACGAAGGATCGCTAATCAGTCAAGTCGCCAGGAATAACCAAAGGAGGAACCGTCCGATGTATAAGAAAATCGTCGCTCTATTGCTGCTGAGTCTCATACTGCCGCTGCTGGCCGCTTGCGGTGGCGAAACCCCGACGGCTACAGCCGTTCCGGCGGCAGCGCCCACCGCGACGACCGCCGCTGCGGCGCCTGCCGCTACCGACACGACCGCCCCCGCGGCGCCCGCCGCCACGAACACCACTGCCGCGGCCCCCGCCGCGACTGATACCACCGCCCCCGCGGCGCCCGCCGCTACGAACACCACCGCCGCTGCGGCGCCCGCCGGGGGCGGCGGCACCTATGTGCTGGTGCCCAAGAATCTCGGCAATCCCTACTTCGATACCGCCAACAAGGGCGCGCAAGACGCGGCCAAAGAGTTGGGCGTGACCGTCACCTATCAGGGGCCGGCCACGGCGGATGCCACACAGCAGATCCAGCTACTCAATTCCCTCATCGCGCAGCATGTGCAGGGTCTCGCCATCTCGGCGGATGACTCCGATGCGCTGGTCCCGGTCGGCAAGCAAGCGATCAGCCAGAACATCCCGGTCGTAAGCTGGGACGCGGCGATTTCCCCTGGGGGCCGCACCGTCCACATTAATCAGGCCAACGCCGAGGACATTGGCCGCGGGCAGATCCAGCTCATCTCGAAGCTCATCGGCGGCAAGGGCAAGATCGCCATCCTGAGCGCGACCAGCACCGCCCCCAATCAGAATGAGTGGATTAAGTGGATGAAGGATGAACTGACCAAGCCCGAGAACTCCGGGCTGGAGCTCGTCGCGACGGTGTATGGGGACGATCAGGACGAGAAGAGCTACACCGAGGCCCAGGGCCTGATGCAGACCTATCCCGACCTGAAGGGCATCATCTCGCCCACCACCGTGGGCATCGCGGCGGCGGCGCGGGCGGTCACGGACGCCAACAAGATCGGCCAGGTCATGGTGACCGGCCTGGGCACCCCGAACACCATGCGCGCCTATGTCAAGAGCGGCGCGGCCCCGGCCTTCGCGCTCTGGAACCCATCCGACCTGGGCTACCTCGCCATCTACACGCTGGACGCGATTGCCAAGGGCAAGATCAAGGGCAATCCCGGCGACACCTTCACCGCGGGCAAGCTGGGCAGCTACACCATCGCCCAGGACGGGACGGTCTTGTTGGGCAAGCCGACCGTCTTCGACAAGACTAACATCGACAATTTTGACTTCTAAACGGGGCTAAGCACCGGCCGTCGCTGCGGCGGCA
>JAICKM010000318.1 GCA_025927935.1 Chloroflexia bacterium
GCGCAAGAGCAGCCGCCAGCGCAAACCGCGCAGCAGAAAGGCGCCGAAGTAGACGGCCTGGCCCAGTGCCAGATAGCGCCCGTCGGCGGTGCGCACGGTGGCCCAGATCTGGCCGGGATTCAGGTGCGCCGTCAGCACAAAGATCAGCATGATGGCCGCGCTGAGCGCGAAGCCCGCCAGCGTCTTCCAATCGCGCAACCGGCTGCCCAGCGCGATGCCGTCCCCCTGGCGAGTAGGCAGGGCCGGTTCAGGCCGGGCATGCGGCGCGCCAATCCCGGCCCCCACGACCTGGCCGGGGTGCGGCGCCCGGCGCGCGCTTGTCGAAAATACGCTCATTTCCAGGCCTCATTTGGTGCTCAATGGTCTGTCACACCGGTTCTGTCACTCTTCGCTGCGCTCAGAGTCTCGTCGTTTGGGCTACAAGATGGAGATTCTTCGCTCCGCTCAGAATGACGGTTCCCGGTTGCCAGTCTACCGTCTATCATGGCCGCGCTAGAGATAACCGGCTAATTGCCGGCGCGCACGGCATGGGGAGGCCGGCGCCCCGTCAGGTGGCCCTTGCCCTGCCAGAAGGCGCGCCGCATCCGCCAGAGGCCGCGCAGGTCTTCGGCGATAGTGCTGCGTAGCTTCACCGATGTGCTCGGATCCTCAACCCAGCGCACGGGCACCTCGGCGATATGCAACCCGTTGTGCTCGGCCAGCAGCAACATCTCCGTATCGAAGAACCAGTTATTGTTCTCGATCAGGGGCAGCATCCACTTGATCACATCGGTACGCACGGCCTTGAAGCCGCACTGGGCGTCGCTGAAACGGTTGAAGAACGCCGGCTTGATCAGCAGGTTGTACACCCGCGAGATGATCTCGCGCTTGGGCGAACGGGTGACTTCCGCCCCCCGCGCCAGCCGCGAGCCGATGGCGAGGTCGCTCTGGCCGCTGACCAGGGGCGCGATCAGCGGCAAAAAGGCCGGCAACCCTGTCGAGAGATCGACGTCCATATAGCTCACAACATCAGCCTGGCTGGCGCCCCAGGCGGCGCGCAGCGCGCGCCCGCGGCCCTTTTGTTCCAGGCGGAGTAGTTGCACTTCCGGATAGCATGCCGCCAACTGCCGGGCAATCGCCGGGGTGGCGTCCGTGCTGGCGTTGTCGGCGATAGTGATCTGAAACCGATAGGGTAGTTCGAGGAGCAGATAGGCACGCAACGTCTCGATGCTCGCCGCCAACTGCTCCGCCTCGTTATACACCGGGATCACGATCTCGATGCAGGCATCGTGGCCGTTCATTTACGTTGATCCTTTCGCTGTTCAGGCCATCCCCGCGCGAAGTGGGGCGTGGTGGCCGGTTAAGCGAGGTGGTTCTCCAGCCGGAGCGTGAGAACCACCTCGCGCGACATCCCTTATTGGCCGGCCAGGTCGTACAGCGTCCCGTTGCCGCCGAACCCGCCGCGCGTCCCGCTGCTGGTCTGGCCGCCATAGGCGCTGGAGTCGACCACCGTGCCGTGCGCCTGCACCCAGCTTGTGATATCCGAGCTACTGCCGCCAGGTCCCCCGCCGCCGAGGAGGATGTAGCGCACCTGCTTGGTCGCTACCAGCGCCTGTAGCTTCTCGACCGTCATGGCCGGGTCGCTGCCGGTGAAGCCGCCCGTCGCCAGCACCGGCTCTCCGGTGCTCAGGGCGATGGACGACGCCTGGTTGGCGCTCGACACCGCGACCAGGTAGAAGTAGCCGTCCTGGTTCGTCTTCAGATAAGAGATCAGGCCGCTGTCGGCTGTCTCGCCGCCCGGCTGCCCGCCCTGCGCGCCCATTGGCCCGCCGAAGCCGCCCGCTTCCCGTGCCTGGCTGGGACCGACAGTCGGAATCGTGCCGTTGCCGGTCGCCGTCACCGCCGTGCTCGCCCAGGCCGCCGGGGCCAGCAGCAGGGCCAGCAAGCCCGCGCCCACCAGCACCGGCGCCATCCGCCGCATGATCCGCCCCCGCAAGAGCTTAGCGACGACCAGGCCGCCCACCGCGAGTCCGCTACCGCCCAGCAGCAGGGGCGCGAGCCAGGCGCTCCAGGCCGGGTAGTCAGCCAGCAGCTTGACCTGCCAGGCGGCGGTGCCGAGCAGCACGGCGGGCAACAGCCAGGCCCGCCGGCCGCCCCGGCGATAGGCCGCCCAGAGCGCCGCGATCCCGGCACCCGCCAGCGCCGCCGCCGCGGGGGCCAGCATGATCAGATAGTAGTTGTGGAAGATGCCCGACGCCATGCTGAACACCGCGCCGTAGGTGAACAACCAGCCGCCCCACAGCAGCAGCGCCTGGCCCCGGCGCTCCAGCGGGCGCCGGCGGCGCACACCCAGCCCAGCGGCGACGAGCCCCAGCCCGGCCAGCGGGAAGATCCAGCTCCACTGCGCGGCCAGTTCCGTGTTAAAGAGCCGCAACGCCCCCGGTTCGCCCGTGTTGAACGATCCGCCGCCGGGGTTGCCGCCCGGCCCACCATTCGCGCCCGGCCCGCCGGTCGGTGGCCCGAAATTGCCCGGTAGCGCGTTCGGATCGAATGTACCTGTGCCGTTTTGTGCGCTCGGGGCCGTGCCGGCATCATCGCGCAGCGTGCCGCGGTTTGCGCCGTTGTTGCCGCCGCCCATACCCTCGCCCTGGCCGGTGATGCGGCCCAGGCCGTTATAGCCCAGCGCCAGTTCGAGCACGCTGTTGGTCTGGCTGCCGCCCACATAGGGTCGCGCGCTCGCCGGAGTCAGGTCCACGGCCAGGGGCCACGACAGCGACACGCTCAGCGCGATCAGCCCGGCCAGCGTCAGGTGGACCAGCCGCTTCTTCCAACTCAGCGGCGCCGCCACCAGGTAGAGCAGGAAGAAGGTCGGCAAGACGATCCAGGCTTCCAGCATCTTGATATTAAAGGCCACCCCCACTAACGCCATGCTCAGCGCCAGCAGCCGGAACGCGCCCTTTTCGGTGGCGCGGGTGATCGCCCAGGCCGCCAGCAGCAGCGTGAACATCAGCCAGGTATCGGTATTGTTACTGCGTTCGACCGCCACGGCGATTGGGTTGAGGGCCAGCGCCAGCGCGGCCACGAACCCGGCCAGCGGGCCGAAGATGCGCTTGACCAGGAAATAAAGCAAGGCGACGGAGGCCACCCCGGCCAGCGCCTCCGGCAGCAGCAGAGCCAGGCCGCTGAAGCCGAAGAGCTTGGCGCTAATCGCCTGGATCCAGAGGGCGACCGGCGGCTTATCGACGGTGATGAATCCACCCGCGTCGTAGGACGCAAAGAAGAAGTTCTTCCAGTTCAGGAGCATACTCTGTACGGCCGTGGCGTAGTACTCGTTACCGTAGCCGTTCTGCGCCAGGTTCCAGAGGTTGAGGATGGCCGAGACGAGAAGCGCGAAGCCCAGACTCAGCCCTTGCATAATCTTGTCGCGTTCCAGGCGACCCACCAGGACCCCGGTCCTGGTCGTTTCTTTTGTAGCGATCATTGTCGTATCCTCTCGTGTCGTTGCGGCTAAGCAGCCGATGATAGCTGGGTGGCGGGCGCCGGGTGGGTGCCTCGTCGCCGGCCGGCGGCGCGGTTCGCGTGCCGGCATTATTAGTGTAGGCCCCGCGCTTTAAAAGACAGCCGGGAAAAATTAGAAGTCGCTGAGATTTGCGCGCCGGGCGGCGCGGGCAACAAGAAGCCCGGAGGCGACCCCGGCCAGGCCGGTCGATCCCCTCCGGGCAAAATCCCACTCGTCAGCCAGCGGGCGTCACCTATCCGGGCTTACCCGCGGCGCGCGCCCCCGGCCCGCGTAGGGCGAGCCGCTCGGCACCAGCACGCCCGGACGGACCAATCGCGCACGCGCATCCGCTACCGCGCCGGCAGGCGGCGCGGGCGTCCGGCCGCCCGTGGCGACCAGGTTCGCCGTACCCCGATCCGCTTTCGCCCGGCCCCGGCGCACGGCCACCACCCGGTACACCGAGAGGCCGAGGACGCTCAGCGCGCTGCCCCAGTACAGCGCCTGCGCCCAGAGGCTGCCGCTGTCCGTGCCGCTCCCCAGGCCGTGGATGATGGTCATCAGGAACAGCGCGAAGCTCAGCATATGGATCAGCCGCCAGGCATGGATGCCCAGACGATCCTTCACATAGAAGCTGAAGGCCACCGCTGCCAGCAGATAGATCGCAAGCTGGCCGAAACCGACCCACGCCTGCCGGTAGTTGCTGCTCATGAAGGGCACCAGAAGCTGCCCCACACTGTAATTGATGTACTGATCGCCCAGCAGCACGAGCGCGTGCATGGCCGCGAAGCCCAGGCCCAGCAGGGCCGTGAAGCGGTGTAACTCGAAGCTGCCCGGCAGACTCGGCCAGTATCGCGCCAGCCGGCTGGTGATGCCTAGCCCTGCGAGCATCGACAGCCACAGCAGGCCGAAGGCGACGAAGGCGCAGGCCCGCGAGATGTACCAGTAGCCGTGCGGCGCGGTGCCCGAAAACGAGCCCGCCAGCGCAGGCAGCCCGGCCAGCGCAATCGCGGCGACCGCCGCCGCCCCGGCCACCAGCCACAGCCACGCGTTCACCTGCCGCGGTGCCCTGCCGGGCGCGGTGTTGGCTTGAGAGGTAAATTGCATCGTCATATCTCCTGTACTCTTACTTTGGCTATGCTTCTCCGTTAGCGCGACGACCGCGTGGTGGCGATAGCCACCTGCCCCGTACTGGCGCTGCTGCCCTGCGCGCTGCTCGCCGCCGTAGTCACGCTGCTGCTCTGGTCGCTGCCGGTGCCGGCATTCACTGTCACGATGGGAACCGCAGTGGCGGTGGCCGTGGCAACCGCGCCGGAACTCTGGGTAGCGTCTGCGGGTGTCGAGATCTCCTGCGCCACCGCCGCCACCGGAGTCGCAGCGGCCGCCTGCAAGGCTGCTGTCTGCGCGTCCTCGTGAGCAAAGATGCCCCAGCCCATGAGCGTCGCGGCCAGCGAGACCGCGACGACGAGACCCTTCGCCTTGTCGCCGGGCTTGCCGCGCCGGGCTTGCCGGATGTTGCGCCCGATGGCCGGATCGGGTTTTTGTTGTACGGGTTTGTTTATCATCTGATTGCCTCCTTGATTTCGGGATAACCCGAACGATGATTGCTGAGTCACAGTCTACCGGGGTAGGTTTAGAACCTGGCCCGGAAAAATTAGGAAACGCTGAGAAGTTTGCCCACTCGATCCGCCGGGCGAATCTCAGCAACCTCTAATTCTTCCCCGGCCATCCTCTAACGCGCGTACCCTACACTAATCAGGTACCGCGAAACGTCGCGGCGCGAAATGCACACAGTAGCCTGTCGACCAGGATCTGTCATTCTGAGCGCAGCGAAGAATCTCCGTCTCGTTGGGACAACAAACGAGACTCTTCGCTGCGCTCCCTAGACAAGGGCCAGTGGACGCACTACCCAGAGACAATGCGAGGACTACGAACATGACCAATGAGCACCGCACACCTTCTGAGCGTCGCGAGGCGCTCCCTAACCGGCCCGCCCCGGCCCCGCACGCCCGCCCCCGGCAGGCCAAGGGCAACGGGACGGCGCACATCAAGCAAATCATCGCCGCCGCCTCGATGGCGACTGTGGTCGGCGGCTGGTCGCTGATGGCTCAGCACGATGCCGATGCCAACGCCAGCGCCATCGTAGCGGCGGTATCAACGCCCACCGCCACGGCCACGGATCAGCCGGAGGTATCAACGCCCACCGCCACGGCCTCGCCCACGCCGCAGGTGGCGATTACCCTGCCCACGGGCGAGGCCACCGTGACGACCCAGGCGCCGGCCACGGCCACCGCGACCCTGCAACCGGAGGCCACGGCCACCGCGACCACCCCGGCGGCCACCGCCACCTCCACCTCCGTGCCCACCGCCACGGCGACAACCCCCGCCGTCACGTCCGGCACCATGACGCAAAATCCCGTCACCAGGACGCGGTCGTCGCGCTAAAGGCTCTGGTGCTATAATGAGGCCCTGGCCGGATCTGCCGACGGCAGATCCGGCCATTGATTTACCCGGATATTACGGAAATGCCACTGAGGGAGGTTCGCGCCCATGGATCTGCAGGCCGTCTTCGAATCGATCCCGCAACGCTATCCTGAGCTACGGGGCCAGGTGGCGCTCGTCACCGGTTCCGCCCGCGGCATCGGCAAGGGCATCGCCCTGCGCCTGGCCCGCGAGGGCATGCGCCTCGTTATCACCAGTACGACGGCCCCAGAGGTCCAGGCGACGGCCGCCGCGTTCCGCCGGCTGGGCGTCGAAGTGGTCGAGTATGTGGGTGACGTGGGCCGGACCGCCGATGTCGATGCGCTATTCCGGGCCACGCTGGATGCGTTCGGCAGCGTCGATCTGCTCGTCAATAACGCGGGCCGGTTGGGATCGCCGCCCTTCGCGGACCTGGATGAAGCGCGCTTCGACGCGGTCATGAGTAGCAATGTCAGGGGGCCATTCCTGTGCTCGCGCCGCGCCGTCGCGCTAATGCGCCCCCACCGGCGCGGGAGTATCGTCCACATTAGCTCTGTGGGCGGGCTGCGCGTGCACCAACCCGGCGTGCCCTATGATGTGACCAAGGCCGCGCTCGACGGCATGACCCGCGCGATGGGCGTGGAGCTGGCCGGCGACGGCATCCGGGTGAATGCAGTGGCCCCCGGCGCCATCTGGACGGAGCGCCGCGCGCCACCTGAAGATCCATCCATACAGGAGATCGCGGAAAGAATCCCCATGCGGCGCCTGGGCGACACGCTGGAGATCGGCGCGGCCGTCGCCTTCCTCGCGTCCGCCGATGCCGCTTATATAACCGGCCAGGTGATCTATGTGGATGGGGGTATCACCGCCCAGTTGTACCCCCGCGGGCAGTTCATCTAACCCGGCTACAACCCAGGAGGGGACCATGAAAATTACGAACGTGCGCGCCATCCTCACCGCACCCGACGGCATCGCGCTCGTCGTGGTCAAAGTCGAGACCGATCAGCCCGGCCTCTATGGCCTCGGCTGCGCCACCTTCACCCAGCGGCCCACGCTCGTCGCTCGCGCTATCGACGAGTACCTCCAGCCCCTATTGCAAGGCCGCGACCCACGCAATAGCGAAGATCTCTGGCACCTGATGATGGTCAACGCCTACTGGCGCAACGGCCCGGTGCTGAACAACGCCGTGGGCGGTGTCGATATGGCGCTCTGGGACATCAAGGGCAAGATCGCCGGGCTGCCGGTCTATGACCTGCTGGGCGGCAAATGCCGCGAGGCGGCTCTGGTCTACCGTCACGCCGACGGCCGCGACGCCCAGGAAGTGCTCGATAACGTCATGCGCTACCAGGGCGAAGGCTATCGCGCCATCCGCTGCCAGTTGGGCGGCTATGGCGGGCGGGTGCAAGATATTCGCGAGGCGACGGCGCTGCCCAGCCGGGACGCGCCCCAGGCCACCCACCGGCACCAGGCGCTGGACCGGCTCGACAGCGCCTTTCCAGGGGCCTATTACGATCCCGACCGTTACGCGCGCTCGATCCCAGCGCTGTTTGAGCATGTCCGCGCCGCCGTCGGCTTTGACCTGTTGCTGTTGCACGACATCCACGAGCGGCTGGCGCCCATCGACGCGCTGCGCCTGGCGAAGGCCCTCGAACCCTATCGCCTGTTCTTCCTGGAAGATCCGCTCGCGCCGGAGCAAAGCGAATGGTTTCGCCGCCTGCGCGACCAGTGCGCCACGCCCATCGCCATGGGCGAATTGCACACCCA
>JAICKM010000886.1 GCA_025927935.1 Chloroflexia bacterium
ATCGTGGAAGAGGGCAGCCACGACGCCTTGATGGAGCGCGGCGGGCACTACGCCCAGTTGTACAATACCTACTTCCGCCACCAGTCGCCCGACTACCGCCCCGGCGCGGGCTTCGTGCCCATCCGCCTGCCCCTGCCCGACCTGGAACCGGAGCCGCAGGAGCAAGCGCTGGCGGCGGGCTAAAGCGAGCCGCGGCTCATCGCCCCGGCGCATCCGCCCCATCGTCGCCATAGACTAGCCGCAGCACAGCGGCGGTCACGGCGGCATAGGCCGGCTCCAGTTGCGCGGCGAAGGCGGCGGGCGGCGTCCAGAAGGGAGGCGGGCCGAGTTGCCGTAGGAGCGGCGCGGGCTGGGGCGGCGCGGCGATCTCCACGTAGAAATCCGCCAGCCCGGCGCCCGCCTCCCAGAAACTCGCCGGGGGCGGCGAGGGCGGCGCGGGTGCCGGTGGAGCAGGCAGTTCCGGGGCGGGCAGCGGTGCCTCTTTAGAGGCAGGCGGCTCGTCGGGCACCAGCCGGGCGCGGGCTTCGGCCAAGGCGATCATTAGCGCGGCGCGCGAGCGGCCCCGCAAGAGCGGCAGCAGCCAGGGATCGCGCTCCAGGTGCTCGGCCAGCAGGTAGCAGAGGGCCGCCACGTGGCGGCACGGTTGGCGCTCGGTGCAGCCGCAATCCGAGTCCACGTCCCCCCCGTCCGGCAGCAACGCCACCCCTGCTTCGGCCAGCACGCCCGCGGCGGCGGGCGGCAAGTCGCCCGCATCGAGCGCGGCGACCAGGTCCGGCGCGGCCAGCAACGCCTCTGCGGCGGTCGCCCACTCGCGGGCACTCAGCGGGCGCACGGCCAATCGGGGCTGCAATGCCGTCCCATTCGCTCCGCCAATGCGCGCCACCGCCTGCCCCGGCTGCACCTGCAGGCCGCCGATCTGCCCTTCGCGCGTATACGCCACGCCGCGCTTGAGCCGGGCGCCCCAGCCCGCCGCCGCCAGTGCGGCAAGCCAGAGCACGCCCCAGGATGCTTTCGCCGGTTTCTGCATCGTCCCTACCTCTCCGCAGTGTTACACATGGTTGTGTAGGGGCCGGTTTGAAACCGGCCCGTGTATGGACGGACGATCCCTGTCCTGTACCTACTCCGCCTCGCCCGGATCGAGGGCCAGTAGGCCCGCCAGCGCGCGGTCGTCCAGAGCGGCCAGCCAGTCCTCGCCCGCGCCCACGACGCCTTCGGCCAGGGCGCGCTTGCTCTCGATCAGTTGGTCGATGCGCTCTTCCAGGGTGCCCGCCGCGATCAGCTTATGCACCTGCACGTTCTTGCGCTGGCCGATGCGGAACGCCCGGTCGGTGGCCTGGTTCTCGACCGCCGGGTTCCACCAGCGATCATAATGAAAGACGTGATTCGCCGCTGTCAAGTTCAAGCCCACGCCGCCGGCTTTGATCGAAAGGACGAACAGGGCCGGGCCGCCGGGCGCCTGGAACTCGGCCACCATAGCGTCGCGTTGCGGGCGCGGCGTGCCGCCGTGCAGGTAGAGCACGGGCCGGTCGAAGACGGCGGCCAGGTGCTGCTGCAACCTGGCGCCCATCGCGGCGAACTGGGTGAAGATCAGCGCCTTGTCGCCCTCGGCCAGCGCCTCGTCCAGCATCTCGACCAGCCGGGCGAGCTTGCCCGACCGGTCGGGTAGCGCGCTGCCGTCGCCCAGGAACAGCGCCGGGTGATCCACGATCTGCTTGAGCCGCGTCAGCAGGCTTAGCACCACGCCCCGGCGGGCGAAGGCCCCCCGGCCCGCCAGTTGTGCCAGTTGGGCCAGGCCGTCACGCACCACCGCCTCGTAGAGCGTCACCTGCTCGCGGGTCAGCGTGCAATAGACCTTCATCTCCAACTTGTCGGGCAAATCCTGGATGATGGTGCGGTCGGTTTTGAGGCGGCGCAGGATCAGCGGGTTCACGCGGCGGCGCAGGCGATCCGTGGCCGCGGGGTCGCCCTCGCGCTCGATGGGCAGCGCGTATTGCGCGCGGAACGCCTCGCGGTCGCCCAGGTAGCCGGGGTTGAGGAAGTCCATGATCGACCAGAGTTCCTGCAAGCGGTTCTCGACCGGCGTGCCGGTCAGCGCCACCCGGTAGCCCGCCCGGAGACGACGGGCGCTGCGCGTCTGGGCGGCGTCCGGGTTCTTGATGTTCTGCGCCTCGTCGAGGATCAGCCCGGCCCAGGCGACGGCCTGGAGACTGGCCTCGTCGCGGGCCAGCAGGCTGAACGAGGTAAGGACCAGGTCATGGGCACGCGCCGCCGCCGCGAACGCCGGTCCCGCCGCCCGGTGCGGCCCCTGGTGGACCAGCACGTGCAGGGTGGGGGCAAACCGGTCGATCTCGCGCCGCCAGTTGCCCACCACGGATGTCGGACAGATCAGCAGCGCGGGCGTCCCGGCCCGCCGGTACAGCAGCAGCGCGATGGTCTGGATCGTCTTGCCCAGGCCCATGTCGTCGGCCAGGCAGGCGCCCAGGCCCAGGCGCACCAGCCCGGCCAACCAGGAGAAGCCGCGCACCTGGTAGGGTCGCAACGTCGCCTGCAATGCGGGCGGCGGCGGCAGATCGGGCGCGCGCAACCCGTCTCGCAGCACGGCCAGCGCCTGGGTCACGGCGGGCGACAGCGCCGTGGCGTCCGTGTCTAGCGGCAGCCCGGCATCCGCCGCGCCGTCGCCGCCCAGCAGCAGGCGGGCGACCGTTGCCAGGGGCGCC